>JAGOTO010000009.1 GCA_018061705.1 Candidatus Saccharimonadota bacterium
GTACTATCGATGAGACTTCACGACGACGGACGGTTCAGGCGGCGCATAATGCAGAGCACGGCATCACCCCGACGGGCATCTCTCGCGCGCTTGAGGGGCGCATGAATGCCGATTTATCCGAAGAAGCAAAGCGCGCTAAACTTGACCTCAAAAAAATCCCGAAGGAAGAGTATAAAAATGTTATCAAAGATCTTTCTGCTCAGATGGATCTCGCCGCAGCCAATCTTGAGTTTGAGAAGGCCGCTGATCTCCGTGACTTGATCACCGAGCTCAAAGCAAAAATGTAGCACAACAGGCACGCATCACAAATTGTTCCACCCTGCCCAGGGTGAGTCGTTTCGTCTAATCACGGGCGCAGAGAATGGAGCAGCACACTAGGTATACTCCCCGGCCGAATGGTCCGCACGGCAGCTGGGTCGAGCATGGCTTGCTCTGCTCGAGCTTTAATCGGTGGACGTTGTCGCGCAAGCCGATCATCTATCTCACGCTGTAGATCACGATGATCCGGAGGGTAGTGGGACGTATGCGTTACTCGTTCAAGCGTTAGTGGCTGGAAACTCAATGCAGCATTCAGTCTTTTCAGCAGACCTGTGGTAGCATGACCCTCGGGAAGTCTACCTATAGTTATGTGTGGGTCGATAGGATTTCTAGGGTAAGTTTTATCCGTAAGGACGATATTTTCCATACGCCCAAAATCATAACTGTCAGGACAGCGCACTGTTAGCGCCAATGACATCCGACCTGCACGACCGCCGTAGTAACGAAGCTCTATTGTTTCGACATCGAGAGGTGACAAGCTCTCAGGAGTGGTGAGTTCATTAGCGAGGGCCTTCAGGACGGAGCTACGTTTTTCTGAGCCATAAGGGGGCAGTCCTCGTGCCAAAAGGGTTAGATGGCCACCTTCTACAGGTACATAGTCCGGTAGTGTTTTCTGGACGGTACCATTGAAATCCCCAATGACGCTCGTACCGCTACTGTCAACATTACGGCCAATCCACAGTGGTTGGGGGCGGTTCATATAATTTAATATAACACAAAAACACCAAAATGTAAATAGTTACTCGGTAGAAAATAATTGATATACTGGTGAGTAATGGCGAAACTGACTCGTGATGATGTATTAAAGTTGGCTGAGCTCGCGCGGATTTCTCTAACCGACGAAGAGGTTGACGCGTTTGCTGGTGAGCTGAGTTCCATACTCGGTTATGTCGAGCTGCTTTCAAACGTTGATGTGGCCGGCATGGAACCAACCGACCAAGTGACGGGCCTCACAAATGTCATGCGTAAGGACGAGGTGAAAGACTACGGCTACAAGCCAAAAGATTTACTGCTAAATGTTCCTCACGTCCAGGACGATCATATTCGAGTGAAGAGGATGATCGGGTGAGCTGGCGCCCTATTGTCGAAATCGCGGCAGATGTTAATGCCGGCCGAGTTCAGTCTTGTGACTTGGTTGAACAGTCACTTGCAACAATAGCGGAACACGAGGAGTACCAAGCGGTCATAGCAACACTTGCCGACACGGCACGCTCCCGGGCGAAATCAATAGATGAGAAAGTCGCCAACGGGGTGAATGCAGGGCGGCTAGCAGGGGTACCATTCATCGCTAAGGACAACTATCTGGTGTTTGGTGCAGAAACGACTGCCGCAAGTAATATTCTTAAGGGTTTTACTGCGCCGTACCAGGCAACTGTCGTTGAGCGCCTTGAGGCTGAGGGCGCCATATGTGTCGCCAAGGCAAATTTGGATGCTTTCGCCCACGGTGCGAGCACCGAAAACTCAGACTTTTTCACCACCAGCAATGCTCATGATAAAACCCGTGTGGCTGGCGGCTCGTCGGGTGGTTCAGCTGTCGCGGTTGCGCTCGAAATGGCACCTTTTGCACTCGGTACTGACACCGGTGGCTCAACCCGTCAGCCCGCGAGCTATAATGGCTGCGTTGGCTATAAGCCCACCTACGGTCTTATGTCACGGTCAGGCATCGTCGCCATGGCAAGTAGTACCGATACAGTCGGAACCTTTGCGCGAACCGTTGAGGATGCGTCAATCGTGATCGACGTTATGGCAGGTGAGGATGATCTTGACAGCACGACAATCCCAAGAGAGGCCGAGGGGTATCAAATTTCAGCGCCAACAAGCCTAAAGGGCAAAAAGGTTGGGGTGATCAAAGAATGGATGGGTGAAGGTCTCGATGACGATGTGCGGCAAGCTATTGAAGACGCCATAGACGAACTGAAAGCAGCCGGAGCAGAGGTTCGGGAAGTCAGCATACCATCATTGCCATGGGCGCTTGCAGTGTACTATATCATTTGTCCAGCAGAAGTCAGTAGCAATCTTGCCCGTTATGATGGGCAGCGATACGGTCATTTCACCCCGGATGCCAAAGATATATCTGACAGTTACACCTTGACCCGTATGACGGGATTTGGGCGCGAGGCAAAGCGTCGGATCATGACAGGCACTTATGTTCTGAGCAGTGGCTACTACGATGCGTACTACAATAAGGCGCAAATTGTCCGAACCAAACTGGTACAGGAGTTTGCCGCGGTTTTAAGTGAGGTGGATTGTCTGGTCGGTCCAGTCGCTCCGAGTACGGCTTTTACCATCGGCGAAAATACCGAGGATCCACTCAAAATGTATTTGGTTGATATGATGACGGTGGGGCCAAGCATGGTTGGCGTGCCTGCGATTAGTATTCCGTGTCAAGTGAGATCTGGTCTGCCGGTCGGGCTGCAGATTATCGCTGCTCAGCACAAGGATCGAGAACTATTGGGCATTGCATCGGCCGCAGAAAAGGTGATAACACAATGAACGACGCGGTCACAACGTATATTGCCGTAGGTACGGCTATCGTCTTGGTACTATTGGCATTGATAGGCTGGGTGCTTTCTCGTCGTCCACGATCGCTTGACACAGCATTTTATGAAAGTAAGTGGGCTGAATTGCAAAAATTGCTCAAGGACCAGACCACGTGGCCGCTTGCAATAATCAATGCAGATAAGTTGCTCGATCATGCACTAAAGTCGAAGCGCTATAAAGGCAAGACAATGGGGGAGCGTCTGGTTGCGGCGCAACGGGATATTCAGGGCAATGACGATGTATGGTTTGGGCACAAACTGCGTAACAAACTCGTTCATGAGAATGGGATTCAACTCAGAGAGCAAGAGGTCAAGAATGCACTCATGGGATTTAAGCGTGCACTCAAGGATCTGGAGGCGTTATGATCGCGGTATCGAATCAGCCGATGACGTCGTATTGTCTGGTTTTGCTGGTAGAGTCATCGTCCCGGTGTCTTCGAGCGTGCCATTGCCAACGGCAGTACGACTGCCGAGGCGTTCGTATCGGAGAGAATCAATGATTAACGACGAGATCAGACGACAGTATACGACCACAATTGGCATAGAGTGTCATGTGCAGCTCAAGACAAAGACAAAGCTTTTTAGTGGTGCGGACAATGACGCGCGCGACGCGCTGCCCAATACGCTAGTGAATCACATCGATTTTGGACTTCCAGGAGCGCTACCTGTCCTCAACGAAAAAGCCGTCGAACTTGCCTGTCGAGCCGCGTTTGCGCTCGGCACCGAACCGCAACGACTGAGTAAGTTCGACCGAAAGCATTATTTTTACCCAGATTTGCCAATGGGGTATCAGATTACGCAGTTCTACCATCCGATCATCAGGAATGGTGAGCTATCATTTGTCCTTGACGGGGAGCACGTGACCGTCCGTATACATGAAGCGCACATGGAGGCTGACGCTGGCAAGTCGACGCATCCAGTAGGGGCAGACTATAGCCTTGTTGACCTCAACCGTGCGGGCACACCGCTGCTTGAAATCGTGAGTGAGCCTGATATCCACAGTCCAGCCGCCGCGAAGGCCTATGCCCGTGAACTCTATCTCGCCATGCGATATGCTGGTGTCAGTGATGCCAATCTGTACTATGGGAATATGCGGTTTGACGTCAATGTTAGCGTCAGCAAAACCGGAGAGCTTGGCACTCGGACAGAAACCAAAAATCTCAATAGTTTTCGAAGCGTCGAAAGAGCAGCCGAGTACGAGATCGAAAGGCAGATTGGGTTGATTGAACAAGGCAAGCAGATTACTCAAGAGACCCGCGGATGGGACGATGCAGGACAGAAGACTTATAGCCAGCGGAGCAAAGAAGATTCGTATGAGTATCGCTATATGCCCGATCCTGATATTCCGCCAATTGTACTGAGCGATGAGTACGTCAAACAGATCAAATCAAGCATGCCCGAGTTGCCCACCGACTACAGAAAGGCTTTTTTGGGCATGGGTCTTGATCCAAAGACCGTAGAGGATATTTTATCGGTTCCAGAAACCGCTCGACTCGTCGGAAGAGTGCTCGGTACTGCCGGGAGCGAACATGCTCGCCGGATCGCATTCTGGATGATGCAGCCCCGAAGAGACGATGATGAGGCGAAGCATCCAGGGGGAGATTCTGTATCCGCGGTGAAAAACGACACAGAGCTTATCGAGCTCAGTCAGATGGTAGCTGATAATAAGCTGAGCTCAACAGCGGCCAAAGAAGTTCTCGCAGAGGTGTTGAAAAGCGGTAACCATCCCGCAGAAATCGCTCAATCAATGAATCTTATTCAGGTGAGTGATGAGGGAGTGGTCCATGAAGTTGTCATGAGCGTGCTTGCAGCACATCCGAAAGCAGCAGATGATGTACGTAACGGAGAGATGAAGGCGATTGGTTTTCTCGTTGGGCAAGTTATGAAACAATCCCAGGGGAAGGCGAACCCTGCTATGGCAACCGCGTTGATCAAGAAGCAATTGGGTATATAATTACGGCCAAACGGAACCCAAACGGAGGAAACAATATGTCACAACCAAAAAAAGTAACCAAGGCAGTTATCGCCGCAGCCGGATTCGGAACTCGATTTTTGCCTCAGACCAAAGCCATGCCAAAGGAAATGCTTCCACTTATCGATAAACCAATTATCCAGTATGCCGTAGAGGATCTCGTAGCTGCTGGCATCAAAGATATCATAATCGTGGGAAGTAGCAGCAAACGAGCCATAGAGGACCATTTTGACGTACCGAACGAGGACTTACTTGTGAACCTTCGCGCCGGGGGCCCGACGAAAGCGCACTTCATCGATGAGATGGAAGAGCTTGCCAATATGGCTAACTTTATCTATGTGCGCCAGAAGGGTCCGTACGGCAACGCAACACCCATTGCAAACGCGGCACACCTCATCGGCAACGAGCCCTTTATTTTTGTATACGCTGATGATCTCGTAGTTTCGGAGCCCAACACCTTTTCACAGATGATCTCGCTGTACAATGAGCTCGGGGGAAGTATCGCAACGTGCATGAGGGTAAGCACGGATAAAGAATTTGATCGTTACGGCATCCTAGCCGGCCAGGAAGTGCGCGACGGTGTGCTTGAAATGAGTGGAATGATAGAAAAGCCAGGACGGGCAGATGCACCATCAGATTACGCGCAAGTCAGTAGTTACCTGTTTGACCCAGCAGTATTGGGATATATCGAATCAGGGCTCAAATCATTGCCCAAAGGTGAAGAGTTTTACGTTGCAACCAGCCTGGTAGACCCGATGCTGAAGGATGGACATTCATTCTATGGGTGCCTGATGCAAAACAGTCGGCGTTATGATACTGGAGATAAACTGGAATATCTCATGACTGTGGTTGAGTTTGCGTTACGACATAAAGATCTAGGACCGGCCTTTCGGGCTCATACCGAAAAACTCCTAAAAGAGCTATAAAAGTGGGTGCACGGATATGTTGTGTCTGGCTGAAGCTGGAATTGGGCGAAAGAACTCAAGTCACGGCTCACTCATCTTTTCTTTGGTCAAATAACATGGTAGAGTACATCCATGGATGCATTTGAAATAATTGTCGTGGTGCTGAGTGTACTGCTCGGAATATTTTTAGTTATCGCCATAATCGTCACCGTTTTGGTACTAAAGCTCGTAAAGACGTTGCGAGACGTTGCAACGAAGAGCGGGGATATGGTCGGAAGGGTCGAAGAGCTCGGTCAAAGCCTCGTAAAGAACGCCGGAGCGGTCGGTCTGTTGAAAGTATTAGTAAAATTTATCGCAACCGCGAGCAAAGCTAAAGGGAGACGATAACTATGTTTCGACGAGAACCACAAAAGCAAAACGTTGCCGGCAAAGTTGCTATCGGAGCAGCACTGACAGCCGCTGCTGGATATATCGCTGGTGTGCTGACTGCGCCTAAAAGCGGCAAAGATACGCGCGCCGAACTCAAGACAAAAGCATCGGAAACCTACAGTGTCGCGGAGAAAGAGCTAAAGAAGCTCCATACCGAACTCGGAGACGTCATCTCTGAGGCTGGTGACAAGCTATCTACTCTGCGCGGACGTGGTGAGAAATCTCTGGATGATGCGGTTAGCAAAGGCCAAAAAGCTAAAGATAAAGCTCGCGAAATGCTCTCGAGCCTCCATGATGGTGAGGCCGACGATAAGGACCTCAAAAAAGCCATAGCTGAAGCCACAAAAGCAGTCGAAAACCTCCGCAACTACCTCAAAAAATAGTTTTCTAAACACACTGTAGTATAGTAGTCAATTATGCTACGTGGCATTTATGGACCGACAGATTTTGATCTGATAACCATTGATACCACCGTATCTGCTGAGTAAAAACTATTCGCTATTTGTAAAGCCGTGCCATTAGTGAAAACCTGGGAGGTTGAGGGCAAAAAACTCGAAATCATTTGACCTAACCCTCCCATACGTGCCGGGAGGAATTTTTCACTTCGGGATAGACAGTACGCCAGAGTTGGTCTAGTCCGAATACGTGAACGTTGGAGACCCTGAGGTATATGGAAAGGGTATCGGTGCGCGCATATTACGTGCCGTATGCCGTCATGCTGTTGAGCGTGATCAAAGCGTACGCATCGTTGCAACCGGTTATATATGAATAGGCCTAGTCAAGCAGCTGTACATGCATTCGGGCGAGCGAATCTCGCTATAATCAATGGCGAGCGTTATGGCTGGGAGGGACATAAACCGTTTGGAAGCAATCTTTGATGACTTTCCGCCTAAAGAGGGGGAGCGATGTCTCGTAGGAGGTATTTAAGGCAAAGATTGAACCAGAAGTTGCAATGAGCTGGGAAATCCACATTGTTATAGCAACTAACGACAGAGCAGGTAGTCATGTTGTAAAAGTGAAACTAGGGTTGAGTGAGCGCTTACAGTATAATTTGTAGAGAAAATGGAGGCGAGTCACGCTGGGCACAGTGAAGAATATTCTGAACCGTGAAGAAGATACTTCACTTTAGCTCGGCATGACAATGAGGTGAAGGTGACAGATAAGGAAGCGCGATCCCAGACGAAAATAGCCGCACCAACTGTTGCGGACTATGTGCATTTGCACAACCATACTCAGTACAGTTTGCTCGATGGACTGACCAAAATCCCAGAGCTTGTTGGTTTCGTAAAAGAACAAGGGATGGACGCCGTCGGGATGACGGATCATGGCACTCTCAGCGGAACAATTGAATTTTACAAGGAGTGTGTCGCCAATGAAATCAAACCGTTAATCGGTATAGAGGCGTATATAGCAGCTCGACGACACACAGACAAAGATCCCCAAAAGGACAAAAATCGCTATCATCTTGTCCTATTTGCCATGAATAATACCGGTTACCAGAATTTGATGCGCTTGAGCACTATCGCCAATCTAGACGGCTTTTATTATTACCCCCGAATCGATCATGATCTTCTGGAAAAGTATAATGAGGGCATTATCGTATTGAGTGCATGCCTGGGAGGCGAGATTGGCTCGGCCTTAAAAAACGATGATTATGCTGCCGCCAAAGAGACGTCTCGTTGGTACAAAAAGATTTTTGGAGACCGCTACTACCTTGAGGTTCAGGATCATGGTCATCCCGAGGCGCCGAGTCATAGCAGCGATCAAAAAATAGTGAATGATGCGGTTTTTCGGTTGAGCAAAGAACTTGATATACCGGTAGTGCTGACCTGCGATGCTCACTACTTGCGTCACGCCGACCAAGACGCACACGAGATATTGCTCTGTGTCGGAACGGGCTCGTTTTTGGCAGACGAAAAGCGGATGAGCCTAAAGGACTATGAGCTTCACGTTATCCCTCCCCAGGAGTTGATCAAACGGTGGGGTAAGGATCATGCAGAGGTTATCAAAAACACCAAAGCGGTCGCTGACCGTTGCAATGTCAATATTGACCTCGGACATATTCTGATTCCAAAGTTCCCGGTTCCTAGAGGCGAAACAGAAAAAACCTATCTCGACCTGCTCGTGCATCGGGGTTTAAGCTGGCGTTACGGAGGAGTGACAGAGCTGAAATCGGCAAATCTATCTATCGACGAGGCCAGACTGACCATTCCAAGGCAAGTTATGGATAGGGCAGAGTACGAACTAGAAATCGTAGAACGGATGGGGTTTAACGGTTATTTCTTGATAATTCAGGATTTCATTAATTGGGGAAAAGATAAGGGTATTGTATTTGGGCCCGGCCGTGGCAGCGCAGCGGGATCAATTATCTCGTATGCTCTGAAGATTACTGAGCTCGATCCTCTTGCTTATGATCTGCTCTTTGAGCGCTTTCTGAACCCCGACCGCGTTTCTATGCCCGATGTCGATATAGATATCCAGGATACGCGTCGTGACGAAGTAATCCAATACTGCGTAGAAAAATACGGCAAAGATAGAGTCGCAAATATTGTGACATTTGGCAGAATGTTTGCACGCAATGCTGTTCGAGATGTCGCACGAGTTTTACAAGTTCCGTATGCGGACGCAGACAGACTCGCTAAAATGATACCTCAGCCCGTCCAGGGCCGCCACATTCCGTTGTCGTCATCGATCAAGGATGACCATGACCTGAAGCGTGAGTACCAAAATAACGAAACCAGTCGTCAGGTCATTGACTACGCCATGATTCTTGAGGGGACCGTCAGAAGTCACGGTGTCCATGCGGCTGGCGTTGTTATTGCGCCTGATGATATCGTGAAATTCGTACCACTTGAAATGGCGCAAAAAGGAGTGATTGCGACTCAGTACCCTATGGGTCCGGTCGACGAGCTCGGACTACTCAAAATGGACTTCTTGGGTCTGTCAAACCTTACGATTATCAAGAATGCTCTTCGCATTATCAAAAAGGTCTACGGAAACGATATTGACATCAACACCATCCCACTCGATGATGTCAAAACCTATGAACTTTTGAGTCGAGGCGATACGACAGGCGTATTTCAGCTCGAATCAGCCGGCATGAAGCGTTACCTAAAAGAGCTTAAGCCCAGTACATTTGATGACATCATCGCAATGGTCGCCCTGTATAGGCCGGGACCGATGCAGTTCATTGAGGATTTTATCGCTCGGAAGCATGGAGAGCGTGAGATAAAGTATTTTCATTCAAAGATGGAGAATGCTCTCAGTACGACATATGGTGTACTTGTCTATCAGGAACAAGTGATGCAGATTAGCAAGGATCTATGTGGTTTTACGGGCGGCGAAGCGGACACGCTCCGAAAGGGAGTCGCCAAAAAGATCCCGTCGGTGCTTGCGAAGATGAAAACAAAGTTTATCGACGGAGCCGTTACAAAGTCAAGCGCTGATCGGCAACAAATGGAAATTTTTTGGAAGCAGCTCGAGGACTTCGCGGCCTACTGCTTCAATAAATCTCACGCTGCATGCTATGGGCTCATCGCATACCAGACCGCATACCTCAAGGCGCACTACCCGGCAGCATTCATGGCAGCAGTTATGACGAGTGATTTTGACGATACTGACCGTTTGGCTATTGAGATTGCGGAGTGCAAACATATGGGCATTGTTGTGCTGCCTCCTGACGTGAATGAGTCATTCGGAGAGTTCGCAGTCGTTAAAGACAAAAACGCAATTCGTTTCGGCATGAATGCGATCAAAAATGTCGGAACCGGAGCTGTAGAAGAAATCGTCAGGGCTCGAAGTACCGGAACATTTCATAGCATGGAGGATTTTGTGGCAGCGGTTAACTTGCGAACCGTCAACCGTAAGGCTCTGGAGAGA
>JAGOTO010000088.1 GCA_018061705.1 Candidatus Saccharimonadota bacterium
GACAAATGTTTCGCTATCGTTGCGAAGACTTGTCGAGTTGCCCCAGTAGTCAAGTGCAAAGGATATCACCATGCCTGAAAATGCTGTAGTCAACACCATGACGACCATGAGCTCAACAATCGTTAAGCCTCGCTGCTCCTGAGGTGGCAGAGGAAGTCTCATTGTTGACCAACTCCATTTCTGGTGATGAGCATTCGGAGCTCGAGCGGGGGGCTATTGGGCTCCTGCGGGTAGCCAACCGAGATTGATAGGACCTTAGAATCGGGGACAAGACGGAGTGGATCGGCTACAGGTAAGGCTGAGCTTTGCTCAACGCTAAGGGTTGGGCTGTAGGTGATGGTGCCGCCGGCGTTATTTTCGACGACAAAGTTGTTATTTGGGTAGCAATTTGATGTTCCGCTGATAGCATTAAACTCGAGAGCCCGATCAATCTCGGGGCAGGCACTTAGGACGGTGTAAATCTCATTGAGCTGTCGAGCAATACGATAGGACTTGCGAATTGATAGGTAGGAACTCGTTATACCAGTGACCAATATGCCGAATACAACACTTGCGATCAAAAATTCGATAGCACTAAATCCGTGCTCCTTGGGCGATAAATTTTTCAATACGTTCATGCTTATACATAAGTATACTAACTAATGTAATAAAAAGCACAGGGCCACTGATGGGGTGGCCCTGTGTCTATTTTTGCGATTACTTTGGCTAGTTGCTCTTTCGAGTGAAAGTATCGGGCGGTGTCTTTCCTTCTAAGGTTGCTGTGATGCTAAATCCGTCGCAACCATTATCTTCGGGTTCATTCGCAGTGATAGTCGTAGCGGTTGTGTTTGTGCAGCCTGGACTTGTGCCGGTTGCGGTATATCCGTACTGATCGCTATCTGAAGTAGCAGCAATGGCGGTGGTTGGGCCTTTTGGATCTTTGAGAGCGTCCGGATCAAGACCCTTCATGTATGTTGAAACGAAGCTAGCGGTCTGTAAATCTGCGAGCGTTGGATAAAATCCGTGCTGAGCGTAGAATGTTTCGACATGACTCTGGACTGCATTGACATCAGTTTGACGCTGGCTATTCCGTCCTTTCTGGTTTGCGCCAGTAAATGTGACAAGCACGAGTGTTGCTAAGATTCCGATTACAACAATAACGATCAAAAGCTCGACGATCGTAAAACCTTTTTTATTCTTCAGTGAAACCATAGGGGCCCACCCTCCTTCATATAAATTTTATGGTGCTTGACGGGTCTTCCCGTAAGTCTACGATTGATTATAGCCTTAAGCGTTGTCTCGTCAAGAGCATTCGGCAGGCTAACGGTGAGAAAAATCGAGGAAGCCGTACTCTTGGCCATGCTTTCGACGCATTAGTCGCCGACATTATTGCTCAAACTGGCAATTGGTCCCATTACGCTTGCGGCGATAAGGCCTACCCCTGACCCAAGAAACAGTATCATCACAGGCTCTATGATGGAAGCAAGGCTGTCGATCGTCGTCGCAACTTCTTCTTCATAAAAATCAGCTACTTTTATGAGTACCGTATCAGTTGTACCGGTTTCTTCGCCAACAGCAAGCATCTGGGGAACAATCTTGGGGAAATGCCGGCTTTTTTCAAGTACTTCGGAAAGTTGTTTTCCATTTTTGACTTGAACGGCAGCTTCGGCCAACTCTTTTTCAATCACCTTGTTTCCGATTGCTCCACCCGTAATCGACAGTGCGTCCAGGACGCCCACTCCAGCAGACATGAGAGAAGCAAATGTTCGTGAAAAACGAGCGATCGCAACTTTCATGACAATGGTTTTAACAATAGGGGTTCTGAGAAGCAGGGCGTGGAATTGGTACTTGCCTTTTGGCGTTTTGATATATCGTCGGATAGCCCAAACCGTGAGGATCATGCCCGGAATAATTATGAGGGCATACCGACGACTAAAGTCGCTGAGGTTGAGGAGTGCTTGGGTATAGACGGGTAGCTTTGCATCTGGGCCACCCAGCTCTGTAAGTATTTTAGATATTTTGGGCATCAGGACAAACATGATTCCAAAAAAAGCAATCACAGTAATTACCAAAATGACAATCGGATATGTCATGGCGCTTTTTACCTTTTTTTTGATGCTCGCGTTTTGCTCCACCTGTACCGCTAGGCGTTTTAGAATATCATCCAGAATGCCACCTTCCTCTCCGGCCCTGACCATGTTTACGTACACATCGTCAAAAATGTTTGGGTACTTTGCAAATGCGTTGCCTAGCTGTGTGCCGCCTTCTATGTCTTTAGTAATTCTCCCTAGGACTTGTCGAAAGTATCCATTTGTCGAACTATCCTTGAGTGTAGCAAGACCTCGGGCGATTGGTACGCCCGCTGAGATCATGGTGGATAATTGGCGGGTAAAAATGACTAGGTCGCTCGATTTAATCCGTTTTCCAAACCCTGATCCAATTCTTCGCGGTACCTCAGAAACGATGAGCGGATGGAGCCCCTGGTGTGCGAGTGCTTCAAGCGCTGCGTCGTGATCTGCGGCCTCTATCGTGCCCGAGATTGGAGAGTTGTCTTTCCGAAGTGCTTTGTAGTTAAATTGCATATGGTTTTATTATGCATGAGTTGTGGTCGATCGTACAGCGCGCTTTCGGCGTGCGTGGTCATAACGGCAAGGGTAGGGGTCAGGTTTTCTCGGCGGTAACCCTCAGGATTTCTTCTATAGATGTCTGTCCGCGGAGCGCCTTGATAAGACCATCG
>JAGOTO010000089.1 GCA_018061705.1 Candidatus Saccharimonadota bacterium
GCACCGCTCTGTAGGGCCTCGTGCTGTGTTTCGAGCTGCTCATGACGCTCGGTATCAGTATCGAAACGCACTATTCGTGCCTCGGGAAAAAGTCGCCTGACTTCGTCAACAACTGCTTTTGTTCCGACAGTCTTGAGGAGTATATCGGTTTTCTGGCATTCCGGACAGCTCGACGGAAGGGGTCGGGTGCGGCCGCAAACATGACAACGAAGCTGGTGACTATCGCCATGGTAAGTGAGGGGCAGATCGCAGTGGTCGCAGATTGACTGCCACCCACAATGGCTACAGATAACCGCCCCAGCCGTGCCTCGTCGGTTCAAAAATAGAAGACCTTGCTCTTTTTGTTGGAGCGCACCTTGCAACGCGAGGATGAGAGGAGTGGAAAGTATCCTGCTCCTCGAGAGGTTGCTTTTGTCCCGGAGATCAACGATTGTCGCCCGCGTGTTCGTCCCGGATGATACTGCGAGGCGGGACAGCGTAATGATGGGGCGATTTTTGGCACGAGCTACGTAATAATCTTCGATATTTGGTGTCGCCGTGCCGCTCACAATACTTGCGCTATGAAATTGTGCAAGCGTTCCGGCCACTCGTTCAGCCCGATACCTTGGGGTTGTTTCACTCTTGTATGCTTGGTCATGAGATTCATCAATGACGATGAGACCGAGGTGCCTGACAGGAGCAAACAGAGCAGATCGCGGTCCGATGACGATGACGGGGCTTTGAGCATTAATGATACGGTACCATAGGTCACGACGCTGAGCTACAGTCAATCTAGAGTGGAGCACAAGTACTTTTCCTGGGTACTGCTGCTCAAACGGCTCGGTTAACTGGGCGGTCAGCCCAATCTCTGGCGTGAGGATGATGGCAGATCTATTGTCCTCGAGAGTTCGCTGAACAAGTTCGAGGTAGACTCGGGTTTTACCGCTTCCAGTAATGCCATGTAGCAAATGGTACCCAGAGGAAGTAATAGTGTTTACCGCTGAAGCCTGCTCAGGGGTGAGCGGAGCGGGCGGCACAGAGGGAGCGCCTACTGGCTTTTTTGAGGGTGCAAGGCTACTGCCAGCTCGATTATTGGAGAACGCAGAGGTTGGCGGCATAAAAAGCCGCACAATTGCGCCAAATGGAGCGGGGTAATACGCATACATCCAGTTGATCATCTCAAAGAGCTGCTCTGGGAGCGGTAGCGAAGGTGCTACCGCAGCGATCGGCTTAACCGTAAAGGACGGTTTTGAGACTTGATTGGCTACAACTCCGAGCACCGATCGGCTTCGGAGGGCTATCCGCACGATGGTTCCTCTCGTTAGGTCGGATTCGTGTGAGTATGTGAGGGCGTTTTTGCCATGATATTGTACATCGCCGATGAGCACCTCGTAGTAGTTCATAATTAGGTAGTATAGACCACTACTGGGTTGGGCCAATGCTCACGGGGGCAAGGTCTTGTCCGCGGGGTGGCTGGCGCATTATTGGCGACACCGTACTGCCACGCCGGTGGACTCCTCGGCTCGCCTATACAGGCAACTCGAATAAAAAACAGTTGAAAAGCTCGCGATACGTTGCTATTATTAGCTGTACTACGTTGTCGTAAAGACAATAAAGGGCTTATGTAAATTAGGGGATTGCCAGGGTATGTTAGACGTCTTTATTACCAGCCGAGTTCGCCGCAAGATTATCGTAATCTATGCCAAGTATCCAGATTTTAAAACGCACGTACGGGGACTTGCCAAGCTTATCAAGGAAGATGCGGGCAACATCCAGCGCGAACTAAAGCGTCTTGAAAAAGCGGGTTTCCTCATCTCTGAGAAACAAGGCAACACCAAGATATATCATACCAATAAGCAATTTGTGATCTTCAAAGAGCTCCAAAGCATCGTGCTTAAAAGTCAACGCACACAGCAAAAACGTCACGTCAGCTAAGATATCTCGATGGTTTTATGGCTATCTCGCGCTGACCGCGTTCGGCGCGTCTTAGCCAAATGATCAGATTCTGATCAGCTCATACTGACAAGCAATGAATCGTTGGGCAGGAAGGATCATGGCTGCAATATCTATCGGTAGTCTGAGCGCCTGTAGTCAAAAGTGACATAGCTCAGATTTGAGCTTTGGTGACTTTGCGAGGCTTAGCTCTTGTTTTACGGTGGCCCCTCTGTTATACTCTCCCGAGTATGATAGAAGTGACACGAAAAGACGGGAAAGAAAGTGCCGAGAACTTGGTGCGACGGTTTAATCGTCGTGTCCAGCAGTCAGGTCTTGTTATTGCCGTTAAATCAGGCCAATATTTCGAGAAGCCCATAAGCAAGCGAGAGCGGCGCAAAAAAGCGATTATCCGCAATCAGCGCAAAGCTTTAAAGCTCAAGAAAATCAAGCTCGGCCAAAAATAAATCTGCGTAGGTCGCGCCTTTGTTATGATCGATCGGACCAGCAGGCAAGAGGTGTGGTTAATACTTGTCTCGGGTCTGGGATCAGAATAAAATCGGTATGCGCCTGCTAATCTTTCTCTGCCAAGGAGGAGCGTATGATCAAGCAACAACTTCAAGATGATATAAAAGCAGCTATGCTGACCGGTGATAGTGCGCGGGTGGAGTGCCTAAGAGGTCTTAAGAGCGCGATATTGTACGCCGAGGTCGCTCTGCACAAGCGCGATGAAGGATTGTCGGATGATGAGATACTGACGATCTTGGCAAAAGAGGCCAAAAAGCGGCA
>JAGOTO010000090.1 GCA_018061705.1 Candidatus Saccharimonadota bacterium
GTCGATATCCTCATCGTTCTGCTCGCGATCGGCGCCGCCCTGCGTGGATTCCAAATAGGCCTACTCAGACAGGCGAGTTCAACTGCTGGATTCTTGATAGGACTATACCCTGGAACCCTGCTTTCGGCGGCAGTTATGCCGCATGTCGGCGCTTCCGCACGACCACTCGTCGGCCTAAGTATCATCTTAATCGTCTGTTTTATATGTATGACGGGCGGCGAAATCGCCGCTATCAGGATCAAACATGCTGTCGTGAGCAGGCTTGCCCATCATATCGACCAAGCAACAGGTGCGATCGCTGCCGCTGCCACACTGGCTGTTGGCTGTTGGCTCGCAGCATCGCTGTTGACTTTAACCCCACCAAATGGGCTCCAACAGCAGATCAGGCGCTCCTACATTGTCAGCACGCTCAATAGCCTTTTGCCGCCAGTGGCAAGCCTATTACACAGACTTAATACCTTCACCTCCCAAGAACAAACACCCGATGTATTTGCCGGTCGTGAGCCTGCACCAAATACCAACTACAAACTGCCTGATCCCGCAGATGCCCGCCGAGTCCTTGATAGAGCCAAGGCTTCCGTGCTCAAGGTCGAAGGACTCGGGTGTGGCGGGATTATTGACGGGAGTAGCTTTGTCTATGCTCCAGAGCTCGTGGTCACAAACGCCCACGTCATTGCTGGAGTCAGTAGTCCGAAGATAAGTGACGGGAAACGAAGTTTTGACACAACGACCGTACTATTCGATACAGCCAACGATATTGCAGTCTTGAGAGTAAAAGGATTGTCCGCCCGGCCACTCGCCCTCGTCGACAATCAGCAAACCCCTGGAACACCGGCCTTTGCGCTGGGTTATCCGGGCGGGGGAGATTATACCGTAAAGCCCGGGGCAATCATCGACCGCTTTGATGCTGCGGGGCAAGATATATATGGCCAAAAGCGGACGACTCGAAATGTTTACAGCCTACAGACTGAATTACGACGTGGCAACTCAGGCGGACCGGTCATTGACCTATCAGGTAATGTCATCGGCGTTGTTTTCGCAACCTCGACCACGTACAATAATGTTGGATATGCGCTAACCATCGACCAGCTGCAAGCTGAGTTGGCATACGCTCGCCAGTCGACTCAAGAGGTTAGCACCGGAAAGTGCAGCAATTAACTCGAAGGGAACTATGAGTACATCGGCAAAACAACGGCCACAAACTGGCAAAAGCGTCCGCAACCCCACCAAACATACGTCTTCAGAGTCTAGCAACCAAGCGAGATTCACCTCTGTTAATTCTTCATCCGGGGTAAAACGGTCGCCATCACCCCAGTCGCACCCTACACAACTCAGTTGGCTCGATCGCTACATCTCCTACGTCCTGATATTGTGTGGCGCAATCGGACTGTCAGCGTCAATCGCGCTTGCTATCGAGGAGTTCCAGTATCTGAAGAATCCTACCGGCAAACTAATCTGCGACCTTAACCCAGTTGTCGGATGTGGCTCGATTCTCGATAGCTGGCAGGGCCATGCGCTTTTTGGAGTACCCAACCAAATATGGGGGATCGCTATGTTTGCATCGCTCCTCACCGTTGGGGTCAGCATCCTTGCTGGTGCAACATATCGACGATGGTTCTGGCAAATGCTTCAGATCGGCTTATTTGCAGGTGTGGGATTCGTGATTTGGTTCATGTTCCAAAGTCTTTTTGTTTTGAAGCACCTTTGCCCGTTTTGCATGACAACCTGGCTCGTGACACTTGTCGGATTCTGGTACCTGTTGCTCTACAGCATACGAGCAGAACACATTCGGTTGCACGGAGCCCTCGCGCGACTTAATCATTTTGCGCAAAAACACCACGCCGATATTATTGTTTTTGTCCTTCTAGCAGTGGTTGGCGCGATCATGTGGCGATTTTGGTACTACTGGAAGACACTGCTGTAGCCGAGGAGCTATCATTTGGCTTAGCCTCTCGGCCCTAGGCCACTAGGACTCATGAGGTGGGAAGTTTTTTTCGACATGTTGCCGGTTGATACCATTGGTAATATTTGTAAAGCCCATACGGCGGAGGTACGGGATCGTTGCGTTACTACGACTGCCACTGATGCAGTAGACGACGATCTCGGTTTCTTTTGGTAAATCCTCAAGCTCGGGGGGATTATCAAGCAATCGCGAAGGCGGGATATTGACCGCACCTTCGACATGACCCATGCTGTACTCGAAGGGCTCCCGAACGTCTATGATAATTTTGTGACTCATTCTACAAAGGATTATACTATACAAAGTAAAGTAATAAAAGAGGTTTATATGAAAAAAATGTTTGGTATCGTTGCAATTCTGGCTCTCATCGTCGGGGGGATTATGGTCCTGAATAAGACTGACGATTCGCAACTGCCGGGGGGCCGCACTGCCACAAAACTAACCTTCTCGATCGTACAAAATGAAGTGAATGCAGGCACCGCAACCCTCCTCGACGTCAGAACCGCAGAAGAATTTGCTAGTGGACATTTCGCCGGAGCGACCAACCTGAGCCTACAAGAGATCGAGGCCGGCAGACTGCCAGATTCAGTAAAAACTCAGAGACTCTACGTATATTGCCGGAGTGGGAACCGCTCTGCGCAGGCCACCACGCTTCTAAAG
>JAGOTO010000091.1 GCA_018061705.1 Candidatus Saccharimonadota bacterium
CCTATGTAGTTTGCGAAATCATGAGGCCGAAGCTTCAACTCAAACTCAGTCTCGTCGACCGAGTCATCGTCTGCTGCCACCGAATTCACTATCCGTTCTATCGCCATATGTACCAGTGTAGCAGCTCTGTACGATTGCTGGTAGCTACGGTAGTGTTTGCCTCACCTCCGAACGATGTGATGCTTCATACGCCGCATCCTCGGTGGCTAACCATGCAGCAATGTCTGGATTAAGTTCATGATTCCTCGCGGCAATCCAAAGCGTTTCCATTGTGGTCTCATTCCCATCTACGGCCGTCTCCACTCGACTAAGCAGCTCGAGATAGTGCCGAACATCGCCGGATCCTTCCCAGTGGTACCCACCCGGCGATAGATCCAGATTCAGACCCGAACCATCCTGCCCGAGACTATACCTCGTTGAGATTTGGTCATCTGCAACACAGTGGTAATCCTGCGGATCATCGAGAGGCCAAGCAAAAAAAGCAACCTTACATAGCCCGGGCTGCACGACTGCTTCATACTCGTCACCACCAGAATTCCCAAGCACTATTTTGAATGTAACGCTCCCATGAGAGGTCATCGTTCTCACCAGTTCACCAAAAGATCTACGCATCTCCTCGTTTCTAGCATGAAGCCCTTTGGCACGACTGTCGAATATTTCCTGCCGAGTGATTGTCGCGGCAGATATAATAGCTGAATCGTGTTTTCTCTTTTCCTCTTCAGCGTGAAGTTCTTCTAATCGCATAACGCTCGCTCCTCGTCGAAGAGTGTAGCTTGCAATCGGCCATAACGCAACCAGTCGCGTTATGGCACATGTGTGGGGTCCCAGCACGTTCGGAGGTTTTGATCGAGCTGGGCAAGACGGTGCATGTCCTCGTCGTCCAGCTCAAAATCAAAGATATCTATGTTCTGTTCTATACGCTCCGGCGTTACCGATTTTGGCAATACGATCAATCCTTGCTGGACACACCACCGCAGCATAATCTGGGCATAGCTTTTGTGATGCTTCTGCATAACCGCGATGATAGTTGGGTCATCCATCTTTTTCCCGTGCGCGAGCGGTGAGTAGGCTTCAAGGGCGATACCGCGCTCACGACAATACTCAAGCAACTCCGGCTGTTGCAAAAATATGTGCAGTTCTACCTGGTTGACCACCGGCATATCTACGGCATACGAACTCATTTCCTCAAGATGTTTGATGGTATAGTTGCTCACCCCAATCGAACGGACTTTGCCGGCTGCTTTGGCTGCCTCGAGTGCCTTCCATGAGTTTCTCCTCAATATGGAAACGGGGAAATGTAAAAGCACAAGGTCGATGTAATCAGTCCGTAAATCATCGAGTGATGTGTCTATGCTTTTGATCGTACGTTTTTCGCCAAAGTTTGGCAGTTTTACTTTAGTAGTAATAAATAACTCTTCTCGTACTAGCCCCATTTGGTGCCAGATGTCACCGAGCATTCCCTCGTTTTCATAGAACTGGGCGCTATCGAAATGACGATATCCGGCCTTCCAGGCTGCCTGAAACGCAGTGTCAAAAGAAGTCGTATCCTTGACCTGCCATAAACCTAGGCCTATTTGCGGTATTGGTTGTCCATCAGATAATTTCACGCTCGGTATGGTCATGTTGCTTCCTTAATTTGCTTCAATAATTCTTTGACGCTTTGCCACGTTTCAAACTTGTCTGCGACGGCGAACAAGCTTGATTCTGACCCATCACGCGCAAATATCCAGATGGGTTTTCGACCGTAGGCATAGCCAATTTCTGCCGACATCCCCTCACTGGCTGGGCCGGGTTTGTAGATGACTATCAGTAGATCACTCTCTGCGATACGCTCAAAAGCTCGGAGTATTTTTTTGCCGTCTTCTGGATGTGACGGCTCCAACTCGGTAATGTACGCCTCTATGTGTGCGACTTGCAAAGCCTCCTTTATATTACTGAGGAGTGTGAGTAGCTCAGCTCTATCTTCTCCAGATACCCGTGTTGCTACAAATGCTTTCATAGACATCGTTTCCTATGACGTATGATCTCGCTTACTTCCACGTTCTTGGGAAGCTCCGGTAACTGTCGCGAGCAAACGGTGACATCTTTTGGTCTCATCCAATTTTCGTGATACATGGTTGCCTTGCTAATTTTTTCTGTCAAGCCCGATAGAACCCCGCCCACATATACACATATTACTCCGACACAGGATCCTTGACACTCGATTTGTACGTTTTGACTAAAGCCACGTATCGCCCATTTTGACGCTCCGCATGCCGCTTGTTGTTGGTATGCTTTAGTCCCCGCGTTAGATGCGATCTCTCCATTGTCTTGCCTGATGCGCTGAACTAATCTGGAGGCTCGTATCATTGGCCGAGTAACATTCACCTGAAAGCCATCTTCGGCCTCAGTGGGAGTTAACTTCGTTACATTTGTAGTGTCTGGATTCTCGCTTCGTGAAAAATTTTTTACATTTATTTCTGACTGAGCGAATGTCAAAGCAAACGCTCTGCCGAGTCCATCGCTTGCGCCGGTGATGACTATCATGTCTAGCCTTTCAGCGCTTGTTTTATGCGTTCTTCAGCGGGGAGGTTGGGATCGATTTTTTGCAGGGCCATGCCGGCATCTTGCGCCG
>JAGOTO010000092.1 GCA_018061705.1 Candidatus Saccharimonadota bacterium
ATATCAGAAAATGGGGTTGTTGCGCGGGTCGAACCAGATCTCAATGGTAAGATTACGCTGGACATTGGACCACTGGCGTTCAGGGTGCCGCTCGATGACCTTACAAAAGGTCTAGGCCCTTTCTCTGCGACGGTCGGGGGAACGGTGTCGATACAGGGGGCGGACGCTACGACATCAGTGCGGGTGTCGGCCGCAGATGCACCCGATGCAGTTACCAACGGTTTTGTACGGACACAAGAATCTCTCAAAAACCAGTACAGTCGTGCGCTGTTCCTCGGTGTACTGTCCATGTTTATGACAGGTTCAGCGATTGAGGTAGCGAGACGTACGAAAGGGGTTAACCCGGTATGGCCAGGCGCTGTTGCTGTAGTCGCAAGTGCGGGCTTAGCTGGAGCTAGTTTGCCGGCTGTCTCCTCTTCTCAGTTTGAGGACGCACAGTGGCGCCCGGCTCTGAGCTATATTCCGGCAGCCCAAAAAAAGGCCGTGAACGAGGTATTGCCAGAGATCGCCCAAAAAATCGAGATAAGGGGAGGCAACGACCAGGCTAGAGATCGAGTAGCCGAACTTGTCGATAATGCTATCACGAGGCCGCTCAAGTACTGGGAGGAAAGAAGCAAAGAATTTGCGGAAAAAATACCGAATGTGCTTCCTGCAAAAAAACCCGGCGAAGAGCGAGTGCTCGTGATCGCAGATCTGCATGGCAATGTGATTATGACAGAACTATTACAAACGATGATTAGATCGACAGAAGTCGATACCATTGTGTTTACAGGTGACAAT
The DNA here is from genome assembly GCA_018061705.1 of Candidatus Saccharimonadota bacterium. Next base: position 781 of record JAGOTO010000092.1, read on the forward strand.
GGCCCGGGTTCGCCATTTGACCATCGACTGCTCGGCCCGATGTTGAATAGCCTGAAGGAGATAGGTGTAACCATTGTATATGTGACAGGAAATCATGATATCCCGGCAGGCAACAAGGCGTTTGAGCTTGCCGGCGCAAAGGAGCTAAATGGCCAACCGATGAAAGTGGGAGGATTGTGGCTGTATGGGGGCCGAGACAACACCGAGACACCCCTCGGGAGAGGTACCGAAGAAAAATGGCCAACCGATGAGTACAGTCAAAGACTTTCTGATGGAGCATGTGGATTCGACCAAGCAAAAACAATAAACGCTGCCTTCTTCCACCGCCCAGAAGTGGCCAAACAGACCGGGGCAAATGGTTGCGCTCAAATTGTGGTGTCCGGGCATACGCATACGCAAATCGATCCGGTGCTTAACGAAGGCAACGGAACTAGGATATATAGGATGTGGAGCGGAACGAGCGCTGGGGCAAAAGATGTATTAACCTTTGGCTACCCGCAGGTCCAAGCAGATTTGACGCTATTGGCTTTTGATGAGGGTAAACTGAGCGGCTGGCAACGCTACACAATCCCGCGCCCAATCAAAGAGCCTATACAGCTCACTTCATTTAACTCCTTCAAACCAACGCGAACATACCATGAGCTTCAGCGGGCTCTGTTACAGGGCGCACTCCTCCGCAATATCCCTATTGGTTCATAGAGTCCGCGGGATTGTCGAGTGTCAGAGTGGTGCATCGGATGAAGCCGCCTCCCTTGGCGAGCTCAGGCATACTCAAGCCTATTGTCTGTAGTCCGCGAGACTCGATAGCTGCTCGGAGCTCGTGTGCGTCTCCGCTCATGACCACAGTCTGCCCGGTGCTTACCAGGTTACAAGCAAATGCGTTTTTTGCTTCAGCAAGGCTGACTTCGATCTTATCTACCTCGTCAAACGAACGCAGTCTCTTTTGGCTTTCGGGTAGAAATGCCTCCGGGCACCAGGCGATAAGACCCTTTTCGTCTCTGGTCGGGAATTTTAAAACAGCAAGGGCAAGGTCCAGGTCATAAAAGTAGCTATCAGGCCAGCCAGAGACCGGGTTGATGACAGGTACGTCGTCTACGTCTGTGAGAGGAATGGTCTGTAAACTGATGGTTGAGTAGCCCAAGATCTCTGCTAGGTAGGAATGGGCCTCGGGGTTGGTTCGGTATCCGCTTCCGCAGAACAGATAGTCGCCACAAGGCAAGGCATCACCCTGACCGCTAAAGTGTACGGTTTCCGGCAGGATGTACACCGTCTTGCCTAGTTTTTCTAGGGCTGATTGCGCGTAAGACTGCTCCCCGCTCCGAGAAGGGGGTAGATTGGCTAAAACGGCCCGATCGCCTCGTATAAGAGCCCAATTGGCCGTATACACACCATCTTGGAGGTTTGGTGGAGCCGGAACCTGTAATACTTCGACACCAAGCTTTTCTAGCGTCTCTTTCAGAAGCGTGTGCTCATTCACTGCCCATGCAATATCGACCGCCGCCGAACTATCCATAAACGGATTAATTGCCTGCCCGTCGTCAAAGTATTCCGCGCCCGACATAAGTACTGTTTTATTCAAAGCCGGATACATTGTAGTGAATTATAGCAGAACTAATCCCTCCAATTCACCGAGTACGAAATAATAGACAAAATACAAAAAATATGATAGTATGTATTAATGCTAAAGCAACCTGCCCGAAACCCCCAAGTGCAACACTTGGGTTTTTTGTTTGTAGGGTATAGTTATGCATTATGAGCTTCTTTCTTGTAGTCGTTTAGGACTTCCGTTGCTGTTTTAAATTGTAGTATTTGTCTAG
>JAGOTO010000093.1 GCA_018061705.1 Candidatus Saccharimonadota bacterium
ACCCAGAAACACGCTTCAAATAACGTGCACGTACGTGCAAGTTATTAGTAATTTGCCATTATGGGTGGCAGTGGTAGGTAGGGGGTTGACATGGGGTGAAAAAAGCTTATGATAAAGACAGTTCGTGCGCTATTGCGGCGCTTGAAACAAAAACCTTAAAACACATAGGCACTGTGCCGGCGGTACGCACCACAGAATGCGTATTGAGCGGTCGTCTCTCATAGACGCTTCACCCGCCGCGGGTGGGCGCGCACGAAGTGAAAACAGACTCCGAGGGGGTCTGTTTTTGCATGGTGAGCACAGTGCAGATGCTCAAGGAGGCTATTGCTTTAGTCCTGATTCTTAAACAAGCCGGTTTCTATCTGTTCTTTTTCTATTTCGTTTAGGCGGTCGGTAAGCGCGCGCATGGACTCTGTGAGTTCTGACTTCATAGACTGGAAATATGGGTTATAGAACAACATGTCATGAAACAGTTGGTCGCTGTCGTTCGCAGAAAGCTTTGCAACTTCTGCGATATTATTGAAACTCCTGGTTGTCAGCTCTACGCCAGAAAGATCCATGCCAAGAATAATCTTTGCAACTGAGTAGGTAAACGCCTGGGACAGCACTGCATCCTTATCATGCTCCTCGGGTGTGGTGACGATAACTTCAGTGCCTAGCTGCTTCCATAACGCAGTAACCTCGTTCATCAGCGCTTCGTCAGCGGTAAGTGGGCAGACCGCCACCTGTAGGCCGTTCATGCCTTTGCTGGCGCTATCTGGCCCAAACATCGGATGTGTGGCAATGAGGTTTGCCTGCGGTAAGTGCTTCTGCATGACATTCGCCGGATACACCTTGACCGAACAAATGTCCATAACCAGGCAACCTTCTGAAATATATGCCGCCGCGTTTGCAACAACGCTCTCGAACAATGAGATTGGCACGGCAAAGATAACCGTGTCAAAACTGCCTATGTCTTCGAGCTGGATAAGTTTGAGTGACCGCTCTAGCGCCTGCGACTGTCTTGAGGAGTTTTTTTCGACAACCGCAACTTCATAGTCTGTGCGAAGCAGCTCGCAGAGCAACGCACCAAACCTGCCATACCCAATAATCGCAATCTTATTCATACAGTTATACTACCAGTTCGAGGAAGCATGTGCATGTCTTTGATGTGAGTACATGATTTTACTCTTTGGCAGGAGTAACTGGCTGGGAATGAAACATTTTCGGATGAGGAGATTGGAAGACTAGATCTTGATGAAACTAAAGAACTACTCCAGGATAGTAGCTAGTTCTAATCTGAATTGCTCGTAGTCTTTGTAGCAAACACTCTGCATTCCAAATGTTTTTACAATCTCACAAGTAGCTGGCATGTCGTCAATCATAACCGCTTCACTCAACTCTACACCCAAACGCCGACAGGCAAGTTCAAAGATCGCTCGATCTGGCTTTGCAATCTTGGCATTTCCCGATAGTATCACGACATCAAATAGTTGTTGTCTTTCTTCCGGAGGGAAAAAACCGTCCATCATGTCTCCGCCAATATTACTTAACATCACCACCTTGTATTGTTGGCGTAAATCATGAAGGTACATAAGCAGTTGTCCATTGCGCTCCGAGCTGTGGAAGAAACGCTGCTCGACTTCGCTTTCGTCGTCTCCGATAAGTGAAGCAGCTCGAGCTACAAATTCGTCTTTGCTTAACGCGCCTAGAGCGGCTTGCTCATCAAGTGCGTGGAGGGCTTTTGCCTTTTCAAGTGACGTCATAGGGTCATTCATGTAATCGAATACGGGATCTGTATAAAATACACCGAAACAGTCAAAGATAAGAGCCTTTATCATAAGTAAATTATAGCAAGAAAGGGGTCGTTGATAATAAACACAAATTGTACATAGGAACACATTATGACAGATATACGATTACTTGGCAGGGGCACGTGGAATAAGGCTGGCGCCTTGCGCTCTGCAGCCGTGCTCAATGCGAGCATCTGCGCGCGGCTTTGATCTTCGAACCACGATCTACGCATCATGCGTTGCAATCTGCTAGATCGAGGTTCGACTCGAGTGCCGACCAAGAAAATAAGCCCTACCATTCGGCAGAGCTTATTTTCTTGGCAGGGGCACGTGGAATCGAACCACGATCTAAGGTTTTGGAGACCTTTATACTAACCGTTGTACTATGCCCCTACGGCGGAACAGGTATGATTATACCGTTGGTGCGGCGGTTTTCCAATGGCATACATGAAATGAGCGAGGTATACTACACATATGAAATTTGTGACTGAGGGTGTCGAGCAAGCAGTTCAGGCGGTGTACTCGAGTATTTCGAGCAAGCTAAGCGACGGCAAGACCGTGCTGTGGCTGGTATCGGGAGGTTCAGCCGTGACGTCCCAGGTGCAGATTATGCAGCAGCTGCAGGCGACCATACCCCACACCCTTGCAAACCTTACCGTGCTGCCCGTAGATGAACGATACGGCGTGAAAAGTCATGAAAACTCCAATACATTCCAAATGCAAACTGCTGGGTTTTCTCCCGGTGCGGCGCACTGGCCCGATATATTGGATGGTAATCTCCCCCTTTCCGAGACGGTGTCACACTATAACAC
>JAGOTO010000094.1 GCA_018061705.1 Candidatus Saccharimonadota bacterium
CCTCCCCTCGCTCATGTAGACGAATAGTCGCACCGTCATCGATCCCGGCAGGTATCTTCAAGGATATCTTTTGACTGCGCCGCTGGGTGCCCTTGCCGTTACAAACTGAGCAGATCTTTTCTGGAATTTTTCCTTTGCCCCCGCATGTCGGGCAGGTAGCAGCTTGCTGAATATTGCCAAACACCGTGCGCACTGCTTGCACGATTTGACCAGAGCCCTTACAAGTTTCACACGTCTTCAGCTCGTAGCCAGGTTCGGCAGTTGTGCCCTTGCAATGCTCGCAGGTATCATCAATGTTTAGTTGCAGCTCTGACTCTGTCCCGAATACCGCGTCCTCAAAGCTTATTTCAACGCGAGTCTCAAGGTCATTTCCACGCGCCTGTCGCTGGCCGCGGCCGCCACTAGCCCCGCCGCCAAAAAAACTTCCAAAGATGTCTCCAAGCCCTAAATCGCCAAAATCGAAATTGACATTCTGTCCACTCCATTCGCCACCAAAGCCTCCAAAAGGATTCCCCCCTTGCGCTCCTCCGTTTGCCCCTCCAACCCCGGCATGACCAAATTGGTCATAACGCTGACGCTTTGATTGATCCTTTAGTACCTCATACGCCTCATTTACCTCTTTAAATTTCGCCTCATCACCACCTTGTTTGTCGGGGTGTAATTCGACCGCCTTCCTTCGGAAGGCCTTTTTGATTTCATCGGCACTCGCATCTTTGCCAACACCCAATATTTCATAGTAATCACGTTTTGCCATTCATCCAATCATACACTTTTGGCACTCAAATGTCCAGAGTGCCAGAGCACAATACCATTGGGTGTTTTCTGTTAGGGGCGATGGACATTTCTCCCATGACCATCCTTATTTTTTTGAAACCAGACCTCTTGGGGTCCGTGCTTATATACGGCGGCGCCAGCGAGATACAACGTCGTCAAGCTCGGGCTGTAACGTCGGTGGATATGTCACAACGATCGTATCGCCTGGCTCAAGCACCATATTGGCTTTTAGCTGACGTTTCCCACTGCCCCGAACAACCCGCGCAATTCGCGCCCACGGAGGTAAGCCGATCTCGTGGAGCATCACTCCAGAGATTGCGTGACTTGCTTGTATTGTCATGCTGAACTGTGCCGGCCTGCTTAATGGCGTCTGTCCGACCGGCATGTCCGGAGGTTCCACTAGCCCCAGCCGTGATGCAAGCCAAGTCAATGTGGTTCCTTGGACCAGAGTTGAAAATATCACAACAAAAAACACAACATCAAAAATTAATGATCCCCGCTCTACCCCAGATGCGAGCACAATCGCCGCAAATACAATCGGCACTGCTCCTTTAAGACCAGCCCAGCTCAACAAGAGTCGCTCCTTTTGACTAATCCGCAAGCTACCGGTCGCAGCCCAAACGGCAAGAGGCCTGACAATGAGCACAAGCCCCAGTGACAAGACTATGCTCGGAATCGCCACCTTAAGTAAATCGTGCGGGACGACAAATAAGCCAAGGATGACAAAAAGAAGAATCTGAGAAAGAAACGCTACTCCCTCGTGGAATATGGTGAGTTGCCCGCGATATCTCGATGGCGTACTTCCGATAGCGAGTCCTACGAGATAAACTGCCATAAACCCGCTTCCACCAACCCAGTCTGCAAGCCCATAGGATATAGCGCAGGTCGCAAGCGAAGCAACTGGCGCAAATGACCCGATACTAGAAGGAATCCTGGCAAATATTTTCATCGTTATCCAGCCAGCAACCAGTCCAACGATCAGGCCTAGACCAAGCTGAGCGGCTAGTAGTCCCAAGAATGCCGCTGGACCCTTCTCGGGATGCAGCAACCACGTAATCAGGCCAATGGTTAGAGCAATCGCCATCGGATCGTTGAGGCCTGACTCGGCCTCAAGAACTCGAGCGGTAAAACGACGGATTCTAGTCTGGCGTAATGTTGCAAATATCGCTGCCGCATCGGTAGACGATATAACCGCCCCGAGTAAAAACGATTCGAGCCAGGTCCAACCAAACAGCCAGTACGTCAGCAGTCCTGCTCCAACAGCTGTTACGATCACCCCGATCGTACTTAGGAGAATTGCAGCCCGAGCCACAGTACGGAGCCGACGAAACGACGTCGACATGCCACCCTCGAACAGAATAAGCGCAAGCGCGGCTACGCCGACCGTTCGAACTACCTCGACATCAGGTAATGACATAACCTGCAAGCCATCGGCCCCGAGCAACATGCCTAGCCCTAAGAATATCACCAAAAAAGGGACGCTCAATCGAGCGGCAGCCAAGGCCAACAGCACGCTCCCCGCGAGCAAAAGTCCCGTCCACAAAAATAGCGTTGCCTCATGATGCACAACTCATAGTATACCCTGTGTGACTTAACTCAACTGCGCCCGTTCGGACTTGAGTCTAGGCAAACACTTCAGCCTAGCCAAATCTCTCGGGCCCCTCGGGTTTTCATTCCACTTATGCTATGATGGATAGTTGACTTTATTGCTATTTTCGTATATATAATAATCTATCATTTCATTGTATAGAAGGC
>JAGOTO010000095.1 GCA_018061705.1 Candidatus Saccharimonadota bacterium
GTTTGAGCCCTTGTACTTGATCGCGCCTTTCTCAGTCAAGCTTCAGAATTGTTCAATACAATCAAATCCATGAAATCAGTTAACTCATCGACACCCGCCCTAGTCGGTGCACTCTCTGTCGCCAGTATTGTGGGAGCTACTATCTATGTTGTTGCTCAACCAAACCCAGCAACTGGCCCCGGGACACGTTCTCCAGACACTTCGACAGCAACAACCGCACAGACCCCCGATGCGCCAAACACATCAAATGCCGACAGCGCCGCGACACACACCTCAGCCACTCCCCAGGCTTCGAGCAGCTTCAAAGATGGCTCCTACAACGCGAGTGTTCAATATGAGGTACCCAAGGGCTTCACAAATGACATTGACGTTAAACTGACACTCTCCGGAGGGACGGTCAGCGCGGTGCATGTAACCGACTCTTTCAGCGGCGCCGACCGAGAATCAGCCGAATATATTGACGCATTCGAAGCTAACATAGAATCGGCCATAGTTGGTAAATCGATAGGCGATGTGGCGTTAAGCCGGGTAGGGGGCGCATCCCTGACAACCCAGGGCTTCAATGAAGCTTTAGCCGATATCGCCAACCAGGCGAAAGCCTAGTAGGTTATGCTAGACACCAGGACCTCTCGCCATCCAGTGACCGGCCTTCCTCCTATCGAATTAGAGGCCCTCGGCACACGTTGGTTCATCGAACCACTCGGCGCGCCGTGGGGAGCCCGGGCTGTTCGTACAATTACCCAAGCAGTCCTTGACTTCGAGAAGACGTACACGAGGTTCACCGACACGTCGTTGCTTGGCTCACTCAACAAACACAAAATCCTACATCGGCCTCCATCAGAAATGCTCCAGATGTTGCGATTTGCCCAAAATATGCAGACATCCAGCAACGGCGTCTTTAATATATCTGTCGGGGGCGAACTTGTACGGCTGGGCTATGGACAAGATGCCGGGACTGGCAATGTTTCAGATACCTTTTGGGATGAGGTTGTCCTCACCTCTGATAAAATCACTATCCCGGACCAAATCAACCTCGATTTTGGCGGCTTCGGCAAGGGCTGGCTCATAGATAAACTTGACGCGATGATACGTTCTACTTTCGCTCAGGAGTATATTATCAACGGCGGTGGAGATATTCTGGTCCGATCCACACGACCCATCGAGCTCGCTCTAGAGCACCCCCATGACCCGACGATGATGATCGGAACCACCAGAATCATGCAGGGAGCTCTCGCCGTCAGCTCGCCGATCAAGCGATCCTGGAAACTTGGAGGTCACAGCGTCCATCATATTATCGACCCACGCAAGCGCCGACCGAGCGCTTCACCGGTGGTAAGCGCCTACGTCCGGTCTACGTCTGCCCTCATTGCTGATGTCTGCGCCACAGTCCTCATTATCGAGCCCAAGCTAGAGAGACGGCTGGCAAAAAAGTTCGATATTCAATCAATACTTATCTAGCTCGCTCATCAGGCCAATCGGCCAATTCGACAATCATACTATCTAGCGAGCAAGACATACCGACAGGGGATTAAATGTAACCCCGTTGGCACTCGTTGATACGGCACTACTGCTTGGGAAAAACCTCTCCCCCTACCAACCAAAAGCTTCTTTTTGAATCTGTTTAGGCGATACACCTAATGTGTGTAAGACCCGTTCTGCGGTCTCCATAAAGCCTTCTGACCCACATATGTAGTATTGGTAGTCCTTTGGGTCTGGCAGGTAGCGTGATACGACATCGGGCCGGAGACGACCCCGCTCGTCATTATCAGCGCGCGGGCTATCCACCTGACTCAGAATTGACACATAACGAGTCCCCAGCTTCGCCGATAGCTGGCGAGCGAATGTCGCAGTTTCGGGTCGATAGTTCGCATAAAATAACCAGTCACTGCCACGACCATCTCGTAGGATCGGATCAACAAATGGAGTAATCCCGATTCCGGCAGCAATAAAAACTTTGGGAAGCGAGCTGTCGTCGTCAATATCGTCCAAAAACGTACCATACGGGCCGTCAATGTACATGCTTGTGCCGTCCTTGAGTGCGGCAAGTTTCTTAGTCCAAGCACCAGTAAGTCTATATGCGATAGTCAGTTCTCCTGTCTTTGAGCTCGACTGGAGAATGGTAAACGGATGCTCTTCACCGAGCAATGACCACTGCATATACACATACTGTCCGCGTCGAAGGCTTATTCTTCGACCTTCAGGCTTGAGCGCTACCATGCCCACTCCAGGCAAAATCTGGCTCTGCCGCACTACGGTGTAGCGGACACGGCCAAGTAAAAAAAGATGTCGCAAACGCAGAATACTAAAGATAATTAGCAGCAAAAGCACACTCAGGAAATACGCCCTCGGAGCGTCCAGACTCCTATATGACGTGCCGATACTCGGAACATGAAACAGCGCGAGCGGTAGGGCGATGTAAGCAATGTAGTGGATATATTTCCAGGGGCGAAAGGCGATACGACCGCGGAGAAGTGCTGAACTCACCCAAACGACACCCAGGGAGTATAGTGCAAACCG
>JAGOTO010000010.1 GCA_018061705.1 Candidatus Saccharimonadota bacterium
ATCAAGTCACCTCAACTTGCGGCACAAATCCACCAATGCCAAACGAAAAAGGGTGGTTCGTGAGACCAGTTGTCCCGGGAACCCCCGCTGCGATAATTGATCGAGTTCTTGGAAGCTTTCCCTGTGTCCGAGAACTGCACAAGCCTATCGACATCGCTGCCCTTGATGCGACCGCAGGCACCCCGCCTAAGTACCCCCAAGACGGACAGCAGTATAGTCGGGACTATCTTGGGCCTGGTAGAGCCCTATTCTGTACCCCTCACATCGAAAGCGACGTTGCCGCATAATTCTGGCCCACTGTGCTACAATAATCCGTATATGCTTGATAAGTTCAAGGGTCTTAAAGATAGTGCTGTTGTGGCCGCAAAAAAGCGAACGAAAGTTGGTAAGGCGTCGGGGCCTGCCGAAAAGCATCTTGTTGCCCTCGATGTTGGCACCGAGTATGTCAAGGCGCTCATCGCGCGGGTTACCGATGACGGCATAGATATCATTGGTGCGGGTAGGGCTCACCAGAAGTTGAGCGATATGCAGTCGGGTGCGATCGCAGATATTGGGGGAGTTGTCGAAAACTGCGATAAAGCCCTCAATGAGGCAGAGCAGCAGGCTGGAGTGAGTGTCCGTAGCGCCGTAATCGGCATAGCGGGCGAATTGGTTAAGGGCACAACAACGACGGTACGTGTGGTGCGTAAAACGCCAGAAAAGGCTCTCGATATGCCCGAGATTGAAAGGATCATCAAACTCGTTCAACAAAGAGCCGAGGCCAAGGCAAAGCAGCAGCTGGCTTGGGAGCTGGGTGGCAAAGAAGTAAGCGTACGACTCGTCAATAGTGCTTTGGTTGGTATCGAGATTGATGGCTATCCGGTGACAAATCCTGTCGGGTTTCAGGGCAGTGACGTTCTGGTGCAGCTGTATACAGCATTTGCACCCTTGATACACATCGGTGCTCTTGAGCGGACGGCGGAGCAGCTCGATCTTGATCTTATTGCGGTCGCAGCAGAGCCGTTTGCGGTCGCACGAGCGGTCATAGGAGATGATCAGTCGGCCAGCATGAGTGCAATATTGATGGATGTCGGGGGTGGCACCACCGACATTGCGGTCGTAAACGACGGAGGAGTACAGGGCACCAAAATGTTTGGTATTGGTGGACGAGCGTACACCCGATCAATCGAGAGAGACCTGGGGATAGAATTTGCCGAGGCCGAAGAGCTCAAGCTTGGTTTATCACGCGAATCAGTCGACCATTCCCGGGTGAAATCGGTCGAGGATTCTCTCTGTAAAGTCCTCGACGTTTGGGTTAATGGGGTTGAATTGGCACTCGGCGAGTTCCCCAAAATGGACCATCTGCCTCATCGACTCTATCTCTGCGGTGGGGGTTCTTCGCTCCAGATGCTCGTCGATAAGCTACACGATAGCGATTGGTATTCTCGGCTGCCCTTTACTCGAAAGCCCATAGTTGAATATATTCATCCTGATCAAGTCGTAGGTATCAATGACCAAACTGGCAAGGTGACTGACCACACATTTGTTACAGCGATGGGGCTATTACGAGTTGGACTCGATACCGTACAGTATACGGGAGTTGCCGGTGATACAATGAAAGAAAGACTCGATAGGATACTCCATGTCTGAACCAAAAAAATCCAAAATTCAGCCCACCACAATCTCTTCGTCTGGAAAAATCAGATCTCCTCAAGCGCCGAGCGCCAAAAGTAAGCCGACAAAAAAAACAGTGCGGCCAACAGCCAAGCCCAAGGTAACGAAACCAAAACTTGCTGCAATGCCAGGGAGTCCGAGTTTCACTATAGTTTCGTCCGATCAAAATAGCGGCGAGACGATAATGGTTACCAAGAAGCCGCTGCCTACATCAGCAAAACCGAAATCGATAACGACACCGACTTCGTCGCAGCCAAAGATCAGCTCCATTAATAGTACATCCGCCAAAGAAACAATCTATATCGATGTCGACGATGAGATAACAGCAATCATCGAGAAGCTGCAGCGAGCCAAGGCATCAATCGTTGCGCTCGTTTTGCCAAAACGATCGACCGTTATGCAGAGTGTTGTCAATATGCGCCTTCTCAAACGTACGGCAGAACAGGCCGACAAAAGGCTGGTGTTGGTCACGAGCGAAACAAGTCTTTTACCTCTTGCTGGCCTCGTGGGGCTGTATATAGCGGAGACTCCAACCAGCAAGCCCATGGTGCCGCCTGCTCCGGATAGTATGAACGATGAGCCAGAGAGTATCGACGAGTCCCTAGAGATTATTGATAACAGTGGAGAGCCCAAAGATTTCGATGCCGCAGCGGTTGCCGGTGTACCCGTAGGTGAGCTCGCGGGGCCGACGGACGTGAGCGAAGGTCCAGACGAAATTATTCTTGATGATAGCATTGATGAGCCGCCAGCAGAAGTCGTAGCGCCTGCCCATCCTCCCAAAAAGAAAAATAAAAAACTGGCCGTTCCTGACTTCAACAAATTTCGAATCTATGCTGTTCTCGGAGTTTTGAGCATGATTTTGATCATTGCTGGATTGATTGTGGCGACAAAGGTCATGCCTCGAGCGTTGGTACAGATCAAGACAGACTCACAGGTTGTCTCAACAAGTCTGAACATCACGCTTGATACTGCCGCAAAAACTGTCGACATGGAAAATAAAATTATTCCAGCTGTTGCTCAGACTAACCCAAAGAGTGCTAGTCAGCAGGTTGCGGCAACGGGACAGCAAAATAATGGCCAAAAGGCAGGTGGAACAGTTAAGTTCAATGTTACGATGTGTGCGCCTAACCTCGATGCGCCGGCAGACATCCCGACCGGGTCAAGTGTTACGAGTGGCGGCAAGACCTATATTACCCAAGAAAATGGCGAATATTCGTTCAATGGAGTGAGCGGGAGTTGCGTCAAGTATGCAACAAACACCATCGACATCGCGGCATTTAAGGCGGGCAGTGATCACAATATGCCATCCGGCACAACATTTACCGGGGTGGGCGGTGCAGCCGGTATAGGCTCGACGAGCGGAGGGACAGACGAGATCGTGAAGGTAGTCGCACAAGCCGATATAGACAGCGCCAAGGCGAAGTTGGCTGCGCAAGATACCGCATCTCTCAAGCAAGACCTCATCAATGCACTTCAGGCTAAGGGTCTAATGGCTATTCCCTCGACATTCATTGCCGGAGAACAGCAGATTACCAGCAGTGCAAGGGCGGGCGACAATGCCGACACTGTCACGGTCAATAGCACAACTCCGTATACCATGCTCGGTATTCAACAGGCAGATTTGCGGCCGCTTGTTGTTGGTGAGGTGAATGATCAAATCGATAGCGACAAGCAACAGATTCTTGACGATGGGATCGGTACCGCAGAATTCACGCAGCAATCACCGGGCAATCCCGCTAGCGCGGTAGTGAACGCGAAGGTTAAATCTATTGCAGGTCCTGAGTTAGACAAAAATGAGATAAAACGCCAAGTCGCTGGCAAGAAGGCAGGTGATATCAAACAAGAGTTGGGTAGCCTGCCGGGCGTCACGGATGTGCAAGTGAAATACGGACCATTCTGGGTAACGGTTGCTCCAAGCGATACCAAAAAGATCACCGTAGACATTGCCGAGCCAACGCTTGATAGCGAGGAATAAGCATGGCTGAATATCTACTCGGTCTTGACTATGGTAGCAAACGGGTGGGCGTTGCCGTAGCGCATGTGATAGCTCGATTGCCCAGGCCTCTCATGACTTTAAGCAGTGACGACACATTGCTCCAACATATCAAAGACATCATTGTCGCAGAAGACGTCGCTCGAGTAGTCGTAGGCGTGCCCCGGGGGATTGACGGCGCAATCACCGATCAGTCTAAGTTGTGTGAAGCATTTGCCTCGCTGCTTGCCAGTGAGATCAACATCCCAGTCGTGACCGTCGATGAAACCCTCAGCAGCGTTGAGGCGGAGGCGTATTTGGCCAAGAATCGCACGACGTTTACTAAGGCAGAAATTGACGAGGTGGCCGCAGCCGTTATACTAGAACGATTCATTACAGAGCATCAAGATGATTTAATAGGTGAAGGGAACTGATATGGCGTATCATTTGCGTGAGAAAAAGAAGGGGCGTCGGTTGCTCAAGTACTTTGCTTTTGCCCTTTTATTACTCATCGTGACTGGAGCAGTCGCTGGGGCTCTTTGGTGGCAGTCTTTCCAAAAAAGTTTGCAACCAGTTGGGGGAGGAGGTAAGCCTGTTTCGGTTACCGTCGAACAGGGAGATTCTCTCGCGTCAATCGCCGATAATTTGTCAGGTCTTGGCTTGATCAAGAGCGCTCAATCATTCGAGTACTATGCTCGGATTCATCGAGCCAGTCGGTACCTCCAAGCGGGTACCTACGAGATAAGTCCTGCGCAAAGTGTTCCAGAGATCGTGCAGCAATTGACGGGCGGCAAAGTAGCGACGAGTCTCGTTACTATCTTGCCCGGGCAGCGGCTTGACCAGATCCGCCAAGGTCTGATAAATCAAGGGTTCTCAGCAGACGAGGTCGACAATGCGCTTGAGCCGTCACAGTACCGCTCTCGCTCAGTTTTCGAAGGGAAGCCCGCCGGCACCAATCTAGAGGGCTATCTGTATCCTGACTCTTTCCAGCGTACCAAATTGACTGAGGCCAAGAGTATTGTTGAGCAGTCGCTTGACCAGATGCAAAATAAGCTGACGAAGGGTGTCATTGCCGGATTTGAGCGCCAGGGCGTAAGTGTATATGAAGGGATAGTGATTGCATCTATCGTAGAGAAGGAAGTCGTCGTTCAGGCTGAGCGGGCACAAGCCGCCCAAGTTTTTCTGGCGCGATTGCGAATCGGTATGCCGCTCGGCAGCGATGTCACCGCCCACTATGGCTCGGTTCTGGCCGGAAAAGGTAAAGATGTCACATATGACACGCCATATAATACCCGGATACACACCGGGTTGCCCCCGACGCCCATCAGTAATGTGAGTCAGAGTTCTCTAGACGCAGTTGCAAATCCTGCGAACACCGACTGGCTTTTTTTCGTTACTGGAGATGATGGTGTTACCCATTTCTCCAAAACGGTTGCTGAGCACGAGGCACTTGCTGCCAAGTACTGTCATAAGCTTTGTCAGGAATAGCTAGTAGTTCTCCGTCTACAAAGACTGAGTGCGCGCGACGGTACTCCTCAAATTACTGGGTTGAGCTAGTGGCCCTTCGGAGCTCCGGTCATTGGCCAGTAGATGCGGTCAGATGTTCGGTGCGCGTGATCAGTCCGGGCTTGCGCTCTAATCATTTGGTTGGTATACTACTGTTTGTAGCCATTTGCGACTATCAAATATAAGTGGTAATGCAAGTGGTTATGTTTTGTATACACGAAACATCACTATAAAGCGCGCGGCCATATGGCAGCCCACAAAAAGCAACGTAAACGTATACAAAACACATTTGGCATCGCCTTCGACCAATATGACTGTCATAAAGGGCCCGCCAGGAGCAACGATATTAGTAGCAAACAACCAGGGTCATCCGTGACTCGTCAATTACAACGCCGGCGGCAGCTTGCAAGCAACCGTCTTCAACGTACCCTTCGCCGGAAGGCTGTCAAGAAGCGGCTTATACGATTTGGGCTCGTGAGTGCCAATACGCTCGTACTGATCGGTGTCATGTTTTTTGTTATCACGAGTGGTAGAGTAGACAGGCCCGAGACGGTCGCGGCGCAGAAGACCGCAGAAGTCGCAACGACCCCTGTAGACAAGCTTACTTCGTTTGATGTTGCCGCCAATGTCGCAAAGGCAGTCGACCTTCCAGAAAAAACGCCGATCACCAACCAAGCGCAGAGCGCAAAGGTAGCCGTAATCGTGAGCGCGAGCGACGCAGCGGTCACAGCGAAGCCACAAGTCGTAAGTACCGGACTTAAGAGTTGGCGTGACATCACGGAGCATACGGTGGTAAGTGGTGAAACGGTCTCTGTGATAGCGCAAAAATTTGGTGTGACCTCCGAGAGTATACGGTGGTCAAATGGTTTAAGCGGCGACGCGCTCACTGCGGGCTCAAAACTCGTTATCCCTCCAGTTAATGGTGTTGTTTATACTGTCAAGACCAACGACACCCCCCAGACGGTTGCCGCGGCGTACCATTCGGCTGCGGACAAGATTATTCAGTATAACGATGCAGAAAATGGCCTGGTGGTTGGTCGACGCATTATTATTCCCGACGGACGTATCGTCCCCGCAACACCTGCTCGTACCACGACGTATATTACGAACCGTACCGTTATTAGCACGAGTAGCTTCACGCCGAGCTACGGCGCCAATGGATACGACTGGGGTTGGTGCACCTACTATGCCGCGGCTCGGTCGGGGGCTCCAGGCAACTGGGGCAATGCAAATACGTGGGCATACTATGCCCGTATTAGCGGATGGACAGTGAGCTCAACGCCGGTCGCTGGTGCGATTTTCCAGACACCGGCAGGATGGGCAGGCCATGTCGGCATCGTCGATGAAGTGTACGGAAATGGCACTATGAAGGTTAGTGATATGAATGGTTTCGCAGGTTTTGGACGAGTCGGGAGCGCAGTGGTACCGATTACGCAATATCCAAATTACATCTATCGCTAGAGAGCGATAAACTGCTCGTTTTTATGATACCGCACTGAGCGCACTCGTTATTGCAGATAGACTTTGGTGAGTTGCAGCGAGCGGGCTATGAAAAATAGCAATGCAGACAATTGGCGGTGGAGTGAGTTGTAATGTACAGGGGCAAACAGTATACTAATACAATGAAATTTGTTGATGTTGCAACTGTGAAAGTAAAAGCAGGTGATGGCGGGAACGGCCGTGTGTCGTTTCGTCACGAAAAATTTATTGATCGGGGTGGACCAGACGGTGGAGACGGTGGTAAGGGCGGAGATATTATCTTTACGGCAAGTCGCAATCACAATACGCTTATGGATTTCCGGTATCACCGTGAGCTTGCGGCCGAAGATGGTGGTGCTGGTGGAAAGACACGCAAACATGGGCGTAACGGGGCGAATCGTCACGTATCGGTTCCGGTAGGAACGATCGTGTACGCAGAAGGCAGTGAGATAGTTGACCTTTCTGAGGACGGTCAGGAAGCGGTCATTGCGGCTGGCGGCAGGGGCGGTTTTGGAAACGCGCACTTCACGAGTAGTGTGCGACAGGCACCAAAGTTTGCTGAGCCAGGCGGAGAGGGAGAAATCAAAGATCTCAGGCTTGAATTAAAGCTGATTGCTGATGTTGGACTTGTTGGACTACCTAATGCTGGTAAATCAACTCTGCTTTCTGTTGTGAGCAATGCTCGACCCGAGATTGCCGATTATCCCTTCACTACCCTGACGCCAAACCTCGGAGTTGCCGATGTGGTGGATGCGGGCAGCTTATTGATTGCTGATATCCCTGGGCTCATAGAGGGAGCCGCAGCAGGGAAAGGGCTGGGCGATGAGTTTCTGCGACACGTAGAGAGAACCGCTGTCCTGCTCCATCTTATTGATGTGACCAGTGAGGACATTGCCGGAGATTATCATACTATCGAAAATGAGGTGAAAGCCTACTCTGAGAAAGTGGCATCCAAGGCGAAAATTGTCGTTTTAACTAAAATCGATGCAGTAGTCCCTGAGGTTGTCGCGGCGGCAGAAAAGCAGCTTAAAAAAATTGTACCGAAGGATGTGCCAGTACTTGCGGCGTCTTCTACGGCGCATCAGGGTATCAAGGAACTTCTCTATGCGACGCTCAGAAAAGTCCAAGAAGAGCGCCATAAGGCAGAAGAAATCACACAACAGGAACAGCCCGATCAGGGATTGCCGGTCCTAACCCTCCAGGATAGTGGTGATGGGTGGCGCGTGGAGCAAACCGATCAGGGTTTTGTTGTCTCTGGGCCAAAGATTGATAAGTTTGTCTCTCGCACTGATTTTGGCAACGAAGAGTCGATTGCGCGTCTGCGGGATATAATGCGACGCCAAGGATTGCTCCACGAGCTTGCCCGGCGTGGAGCACGAGCCGGTACAACCATCGTGACTGCCCGGGGTAAAATTGAACTCTGATCACCGTTACTAAGGTTTAGTCGAGGTTCGCAGGCCATCGATTATGTTTGGCCGTATCTTGATATTGTAAATACACAAGCGCTTTGCTATGATGAACCCATGACAGATAATGCTGGAATATTATGTTGAAGCGCTTCGGCAGTAAGGGGTTTGGACATCACTTTTTGTTTCCGGTCATTGCGGTATTTGCTGTGGGCGCCATTGGCTACTATATGGTTAACGCTTCTGGGGCAGCTCCCGACCGACCTCGTTATAAACGCGCAATGGTCGACGATGGACCCTATGCATCTCGGGCTAGCGTAGATCCGACATCCAAGATTCGTGACTATCTATCTGGGGGTACTAGCAACAAGTATGCGTTTGCAATCACCAACGGCCAAATGTATCACACTGTGCTCAATGTTGGAGTTAATGAACTGGTGACTGTGGCTGACGACGGAACGACCAAATATATCCCAGGATCGTTAGAAATGCGGATTGCAAACGCGGTCGAATGGAACAAAGCCAATCCAACCAAACGACTCAATGTACACATTCGATTCCATGTTGGCGGTCGAGCGCCAGACAAATGGAAAGAATTATGCGGAACGGTCCGCATGGAGGACCCACAATTTGGTGGTGCTGTTGACACTCCTCGTTGGTGGGTAAAAGACGCGGCTGGGTATACCTATCGCCGGCTCTATAGCAACGCTATGAAGGCATTGGCACCTGCAGTGACCGCCATAAACAGTAACGAATCGACGAAATATATCATCGGAACTGTGAATGCTCCTGGAGCGGCACCAAACTATCCTGAACCAATGATCCTCTATGCATCAAGCTCGGCAGTACGAAGTGCGCTCGCCAGCGGCGGCTTTACCGCAGCCGAGCACAATAGCTTTATGAAATGGTTCCCCAAAGCATCGGCAGCATT
>JAGOTO010000011.1 GCA_018061705.1 Candidatus Saccharimonadota bacterium
ATCGTATTTATTGATGAGCTTCATCTTATCATCGGGGCAGGTGCCGCCGAGGGTTCAATGGACGCTGGCAACATACTTAAACCAGCCTTAGCGCGGGGCAAGCTACAGGTCATCGGTGCCACGACGACTGCCGAATACACTAAACACGTGGAAAAAGATGCAGCGCTAGAGCGCAGGTTTCAGCCAATCCAGGTCCCAGAAGCAACCTCGGGCGAAACAGTCGCCATCTTGAAAGGCCTCCGCAAACATTACGAAGAATTTCACGGTGTGACGATATCAGACGAAGTGATTATAGATACGGTGCAGTTTGCCAAACGGTATGTTCAGGACCGGTTCATGCCGGATAAGGCAATCGATCTACTCGACGAGACGGCTGCGACATTGCGAGTCGAAAAGGGGAAAACAAGCCCTGAAGCCCGAAAGCTCCAGAAGGAACTCAAATTGTTTAACGCGCGTATCGATGAAGCCGTAGACCAAGAGGACTACGAGCGAGCTGCACGTAGCAAGACTCGTGCGTCGCAGATACAACAAGAGTTAGATCAGATATTTAAATCTACAAAAACCGGGGCCAAACTCATCATGAACAGCGATGATGTTGCAGAGGTTGTCGCACGAATCACAGGAATTCCAGTCAAAAAAGTCATAAAGAGTGAAGCTAAATATCTCCTCAGACTCGAAAAAAATATTTCTCGTCATGTCATAGGACAAAATGAGGCTGTCGCTGCGGCAAGCAAAGCAATTCGGCGGAATCGGAGCGGAATAGGTGCGACAAATCGACCGATAGGTTCATTCATATTCCTGGGTCCAACCGGCGTTGGCAAGACAGAGCTCGCACGAGTCTTGGCGAGAGAGTTTTTTGGTAGTGAAAAAGCACTTGTCAAGATTGACATGAGTGAGTTTGGCGAGCATCACAATGTCTCACGCTTGGTTGGCGCGCCAGCTGGTTACGTTGGGTATGACGACGGGGGCCAATTAACTGATAAAATTCGGCGACAGCCATACAGTCTTGTCCTATTTGATGAGATCGAAAAAGCCCACCCCGATGTATTTAATCTGCTGCTGCAGCTCCTTGAAGACGGCTATATTACAGACGCAAAAGGAAGGCGAATCGACTTTACGAATACGATAATTATCATGACCAGTAACATCGGTGCCGACAAGCTTCAGAAGGAAGCCGTGCTTGGATTCCAGGCGGAGAGGCGTAGTGACTTCGACGATCTAGATGTCATGCACGAATCCAATAAGCAGAAAGTCCTCGATCGCCTGAAAAAAGAGCTTCGGCCCGAACTACTCAATCGGATAGATAAAGTCGTCGTATTTCGGGGCCTCACCAAAAAAGACATATTCAGGATAATTGATCTGCAAATTGATGAGCTACGGCAGCGCCTACAGAAACACGGGGTGAGTTTACAGATCACAGCGGGGGCGAAACAGTATTTGCTCCAGCATGGATATGATGCGCATAACGGCGTTCGACCGCTCCGGAGACTGATACAGGATACGATCGAGGACCAAATTGCGCTGGAGATACTCGACGACTCATACGCCACAGGCGACATTATCAGTGTCGGGGCTAAAGCAGGACAACTCACATACACCTCTCAGACCGAGTAGATGCTGGGTTTTCAGACGCTGTTATACTAGGAGTCAATGGAAAAGCCTCGTTCGCACAGACAAGTCAAAGTTCTTCTATTTGCAGTATGGCTCGCGCTGCTCGTCGGTTTGTACACGAATCGACAAACGCTGGTTGACGCATGGAAGCTGCGGGGATACACCCCTCCGGCCGAGATAGTCGATGTCGCAGCGCGAAGCAGCATGACAGAAAAAGCTCGGCATCTATGGTACGTCAACAAGCCCCAGATACTTCGAGGTGAAGGATTTACGAAAAGCTGTCCGATTGCAACCGAGAAGACGGTGGTGCTCGGTTGCTACCGGGGTGGCGATAATGGTATTTTCGTCTATGGTGTAACCGACAGCAGATTGCAGGGTGTGGTCGAAGTAACGGCGGCCCATGAGATGCTCCATGCCGCCTACGACCGTCTCTCAAACTCTGAAAGATCTCGCGTTGATAGGCTAACTAATGATTTTTACCGAAGCTCGCTTAACGATGATCGGGTGAAAGCGACGATAGAGTTATATCGTGCATCCGACCGAGAAGCGTTATCGAATGAGATGCACTCGATATTTGCAACAGAGGTAAACGAGCTGCCTGCTGGGCTTGAAAAATACTACGCGCAATACTTTACTAATCGTGCAGACGTCGTGGCCTTGACGAGTCGTTATCAGTCTGAGTTCGCCTCCCGTCGGCAAAAGGTGGCGGACTATGACGCGCAACTCCGGTCCATCAAAGCTACTATTGAGTCGAGCCAAGTGACTTTGGCAAAATTACAAGAGGAGCTCCTAGCGGAGGAAAAAACACTCGACAGGCTAAGGGCATCCGACGTCGCAGCCTACAATCTGTCGATCGGTGAATATAACCAGGTAGTAAACCGCTACAACGTGTTGCTAGAGGATACAAGAATACAGATCGATCGCTACAACGAGACGGTCGAAACGAGGAACGAGCTAGCCCTTGAAGAGCGAGAGCTTGCGGAGGCACTTGTGGCGAAGCCCCTTCCCGGAGTACGGTAAGCATTACTGTCAGCAATCGGACAAAGAGTAGCTAAGCATGTCTACTATCGGACAAGGCCTGGCTGTCGAACCGGGCAATTTTGCCCCGGATGGCTATTTGACAGAGAGAAGCTTCACCTCACCGTGCGAGTAGATATCGTTACTTGGAGGTTGTCGTCGAGCTGTCGTCGAGCCCTAGTCGTAATGGCGAGAAGTCCGTGTTTACGTCAAAATGATCATGGTGTTCTCGCGACTTGAGCCAGTGGATTATGCGGTAGGTTACCGGGAGCATTAAAATCTCGACTGCAACCTTAAACACAATCCCGACGAGAATATAATTGATCATTTGTGATCCAGAAATGAGTCCGTAAAACGCAATCAGACAAAATATGATCGTATCAACCGCTTCGCCGAGAACTGTCGATGTGACAAGCCGTTGCCATAAATGTTTCCCGCGGCTGCGGACCTTCATCTTAGCAAGCACGAAAGAGTTGAGAAACTCGCCCACCAGATAGGCGGCAAGACTTGCGAGAACAATCCGGGGTACAAAACCAAAGACAGAGTCAAACTCAGAAACATTCGGCGCACCCTCTACAGCGGGCATGTGTTGCACTATGGTGAGTACGCCGATCATGATGATGAGCCAGGTGAAGCTCACCCAAATTGCTCTCCGGGTATGTTTGTAGCCATACACTTCGGTCATAACATCGCCGAGAATATAGGCCAACGGAAACAAAATCGCCCCTCCGTCAGCGATAATGGGACCAAACGCTACGAGTTTCATGGCGCCAAGGTTAGATATGATGAGTGTCGCGACGCTAGCGGCAACAAACAAATCATAGTACCGGAAATTTCGTGTTTTGGGCATACGCGGACACTCCTATCAAGAGTTTACATTTACATGCTGAGTGCCACATCCTCGCTCGGTGATTGCCCTGCGAGCTTCATGCTCCCAGTATAGTAGGAAATCCCCTAAAATGTAACGTATAAAACTCAAAACCTTTGTAACATCTCAGAAGGTGTCCGGTATGGCAAAGACATATGATGCAGAGGAACATATTCGGATAGTTGCGACTGCAGCAGAACGGTGTAGGGGGTTGACTGTTGGGCTCGGAGAGGCAAACTTAGGCCTGGATGAGCCATTCTTACCGCAAGGTTGGGCAACTGGCCATGCGCAAGCCGCAGTAAAGGGATTCATGGAGGTATTTTGTGCAATCGATCTGGGACAGGCTTTTCCTCTTGATCCTGAGCAGAGAGCTGACTCCCACAGACATTTAGCGGAAGCTGATGAAGCGTTTGCTAGCGCTGATGAGTCACGGCGGAATGAGTTCTCGGCGCTGTACGAACAATTTGATCGAGCCGCCGGACTGTATTACCGCGATTATGCACACGCGCTCGGTAGTACAGCAAGTAATCAGATGATCGCTACTGCAAATGGAAGCATTGACCCAATTGTTCGGCAAGGTTCTGCGATGACACGTGGCAAGCAGTCGCACGGCCTTGTCTTCCCAGGGCTCGTCGAGGCGCTCGCAATAAATTGTGATGCGATCCTGCGCGGTTTGCAGTCAACTAATTGATAGCTGCTTGGCCGAGAGTGATGATATGTTTCTTACGGTATGCTTCAAATGCTGATTTATTGTTTCCGTGCTGCCGGATAAAGGCGCTCATCTTTTCACTGCCTATGAAATGCGGCAACATGACATAAGCAGCTCCGTGCTGGTAGAGCTCAGCCGCAGCGTCATAACTCGTCGCATGGCAGATAAATATTCCATCTGGGTTGTGCTGAAGGTAGTACTTGAGTAGCTCGCGATTCGTGGTATGCCCAGGTAGGATACTGACAACCATCTCGGCTTTGGCAACACCAAGCTCCTCGAGAAGCTCATAGTCGGTCGCATCGCCATAGACGTGGGTAATGTGTTGACGCTCAAGGGTCTCGATGACCTCAGGGTTATAATCTACCACAACGTATTTTTTCTTCATGTCCCGGAACGTATTGATAAACTCATGACCGCCCTTATGGTAGCCGAAGAGAAAGAGCTTATAATCTGGCGATTTGCCTGCATCCGGCCTGATGTCGCGGCGCTCAAAAAACGACAGGAGCTTTGAGAATCTCTTGTAGAGTACATCATCGTAGTGCATCAAATATGTTGATACGGCTATCGTCAGTAAGGTTGTAAGTGTAAGAATATCGATAAGCTCTGGACGAACCAAGCCATTTTTATGGGCCAGGACAACAAGGATTACCGAGAATTCACTAATATTCGAGAGATGGATTGCAGTCTTGAAGCCAGTCTGTTTGGTAAACCTCATCAATCCCATCCCCATCTGTACCGACACGGGTTTAATGATAATTGCGATAGCCGAAAAGATGAGTGCAGGGATGAGAGCGCTCTGGATATTTCCGAAATCTAATTTTTCTCCAAGCGTTACGAAGAAAAGCAATAAGAAGAAATCCCTAAGGGGCTTGAGACGTGTACTGATCTCTGAGGCATAGGCTAGGCTAGCAAGCGATACGCCCGCCATGAGGGCTCCAACTTCGGCAGAAAAACCGGCAAGATGAAACAAGCTGGCGATGCCAAAAGCCCAGGCTAACGCAAATCCAAACAGCATCTCCTGGCTCCTCGCAAAGAATCGCGTAACGTGCGGCATGATGTATCCTCCGACGATGATGAGAAGTAGTCCGAGCCCGCCTCCCTTTACCAGAAGCGCACCGATCTCACCCGGGCTTGTGCCGCCCGTTTTTGCGGTCGCGACAAAGAGCAGCGCGAACGTTGCGAGTACATCTTCAAGTAGAATGACACCAACGGCAATTTGACCGTAGAGCCGGTGCTGTTCTCGTTTGTCAACCAGAGATTTGACGATGACAATCGTGCTACTAAACAGTAGTCCGAGCCCGGTAATTAGGCTTTCAACGGCAGTCATGCCAAGTAACTTAGCCGCTCCAAAACCAAGTAAAACCATCACGGCTATGTTGGTCAGAAATACGACAGCAACGGGTTTGCCTGTCGCACGAATAATGCCTATGTTGAGTCCGAGACCGACAATGAATAGCAGCAGGATAATGCCGAGCTCGCTGAACGAATCAAACGCTTCGCGATTATGTATGAGGTCAAGAGCGGCTGGTCCGACAAGAACACCAGTCAAAATGTAGCCTACAACAAGCGGCTGTTTGAAAAGACGCATAACGATGGACACAGCTGCCGCAACAGCCAGTACAGCGCTCAATTGCATGAATAGCGAATGTTCCATAGGAGTATTTTCCCATACCGCTTATGCACAAAGCAAATACTGGGCCTCCCCGAAGGGAGCCAACCCAAGGTATTCTCGATAGAAAAGCCACAGAGTATACTGAAAGACATGAGCCGACGGATTTTTATGCGCAACGCAGACGCACGTGGTTTTCTTGACATTTTTTTCGTCTCTGCAGTAAGCAGTATTTTGTTGGTCAGGTTTTATCTGCACTTGACAGGTTATCCGACGATTGGCGGCGCAAAGTATCATATTGCTCACATGCTTTGGGGAGGGCTCTTGATGGTCGCTGGGTTTGTTATTAATTTCGCCTACCTCGGGTCTCGGTTGCACAAGTTCGTGGCGCTGCTCGGTGGCGTCGGATTTGGCATATTTATCGATGAAGTCGGCAAGTTTATCACACGCGACAATAACTATTTTTTTAGGCCTGCAGTCGGGATCATTTATGCAATCTTTGTCGTCCTCTATATTGCAGTGACCGTATTGACTCGTAAAAAAAAGCTATCGGCTGCAGAATATCAGATGAATGCACTGCGGAGTCTGGAAGAGGCGATCATGAAAGACATGGATGCCCAGGAGCGCGCCGATGTTCGTCGATATCTGGAGCAAACCCCTCGAGATGATCCAATAACAAGAGCTATTGAAGATCTAGTGCACTATCTTCCGCTCACGAGAGACAAACGAAGGATTGGTCTCTGGACACGCTACAAACAGTGGTACCTTCGAACTTATGAGAAATTTTGGGATGCGCAAGGATCGTCATGGCGGTTTCGCTTGTTTTTTATTCTCGAAACATCGGCATATGTCATTGCAGCAGTTTTGGCCGTTGCTGGCAATCTTGAGGATGTTCGGAATTTTCTCCTTGGAAAAGCCGATTATGGTCACAGCCTTGTGATTGGGCAGTTTGGCGCTACCGTAATTGCTGCAATATTTGTGATGATCGGGCTCGTACGACTTGTTTCGTCACGTCTAGAGGGTCTCGAGTGGCTTCGGAGGGCTACACTCGTAAATCTTCTGTTGACACAATTCTTCATATTTAGCCGAACCGAGTTTGCCGCCTTGCCTGGATTTGCGCTGAGCGTACTTCTTTTACTGGCCATCAGTGCTGCTATGCGCGCCGAAAAGTCTATCGCGGCAACGCGTCATATTTCTGAGGTGGAGCAGACATAATACGAGCAATCAGCTTGCCGTACTTTTTTGTGAGATCGTGAGTATTGATAAATTGGTGCAGTGTGACATGTTGGTAGTGGCCAAGACGCTCTACATTGTACCCGACAACGACCTGATCAAGGCTGCCATAGCAAATGTCGACTGGTATAGTCAGCCTTGATATGTCTGCGCTAATCGTTTGTTGCTCTATGCATTCCCGGAGGCTTCTCATAAATGGTACCCACGTCTCAGGATCGCGAATAATGCCCCGCGGTAGAGGCGCGATATACATCAATTTTCTAAAGGAATCTGGCGTTATGCGTGGATCATCGTGCAGAAATTTATATATCTTGAGAAGTAGACCTGTTAGGCGGCGTGCCGAACGACTACCAATACTATCGATAGGAGGGTAGACAGGAGGACTTAGGAGTAGGAGTCGTTGGATATTTTGTGAATGAGCCATTGCGTAGCGAGCGGCAACTAGCGATCCGAGTGAGTGCCCAATGAGTACATACGGGTGTCCCAAACGAAGCTTGGCGATTGCCCCTTCGATTGCGAGGACGTGATCTCTCATCGTGTAATTGATCGACTGGGGCTTGGGGGATTTTCCGAACCCCAACAAGTCTATTGTAATGCAGTCGTAGTCCGGCTCAAGGTAGGGCAGCACCTTACCCCAATCTTCGCTGCTCGCTGCGATTCCGTGGAGCAATATGACCGTCTGTCCAAAGCGGTTACCGCTTCGTACCGTATGCAGGCGGTAGGGTCTTCGCAAGAGCCTATGCCAAATTGTCTCAAGCATCATTACATACCATACTACCATGCATGTGAGTCGGTTGATGCCAATGTACTGCGGTCCAGCCTTGATGGTATAGAAAATGACGTTGTCCCCCGGGAGCAGGCATGACCGTACGACACGAAGAGGCAATATGATGTAAAATATGCATTTCTGCAATGCAGTGATATTGGTTACAGTGATTACGGTACTATTGGTGTATAGTTCATTTTGGAAATAGATTTTCCACTGAAAAGGGGCGAAATTACCGCCCCTTTTAAAATTATATGCAGATTTACGGGCGCGCAAACCATAATCGTCTGACTATGAACTCTGGCTGCAAGCTAGACACAGCCCGGTGAGCTCAATATGATGCGAGGTAAGGTGGAATTGTCGGCGATGAGCGAGCACGAGCAGACGTTTCTCTAGAATGTCATCTTCGGGTAATGCAATACTTCCGCCGCAGCCAGTGCAAGTGGCATGGTGGTGGTGCTCGTGGAATGCCTCTCCAAGCTCAAGCC
>JAGOTO010000012.1 GCA_018061705.1 Candidatus Saccharimonadota bacterium
ATAATACGATGATCCAGCGCTTCCCCAAGAATATTTTGGCGGGAATGTTTGGCTTCGACGAGAAAAAACTATACACCGCAGACGCGGGTGCCGAGACCGCTCCAAAGGTTGACCTTACTAACTAGCTTGCAAATCCAACACGCGTGAACAGTCCCGCCTGTTGTTTGCGGATTCCCCTATGATACGAAAACACATCATCTTATCTGCCGTAATCGTTGGATTGACACTGGGTTTGGTGCGGTCAGTATCCGCGCTCGATGTACCGCCAGCGCCGTCCAAAACAGCCATCCTCGACCAGGCGAATGTCATTGATGATGTCGCTGAATCGCAGCTGAGCCAAAAATTGATCGATTACAAGGCCAAAACTGGCAATGAGATCGCGATCCTTACTATAGAAAGCCTCGAGGGTGAGGATGATTTTGACTATAGCTACCGTGTAGCTCAAAAATGGGGTATAGGTAGCGACGAGGCAAACAATGGCGCGCTGATATTTATAGCCGTTAGCGATCGCCAGTCATTTATCCAGGTAGGCCGAGGCCTTGAGCCTTACCTGACAGACCTGCAGACCAGCTTGATCCAGCGTCAAAAGATGTCGCCAGAATTCAAAAAGGGCAACTACACGCGTGGCATAGAGTCGGGGGCGCAGTCGATAATCGAAGTCATCGGAGGTGAACGGTTGAGCGAATCACGGACCACACAAAGCGGGGGTAGCTCCATCGTCGAAATACTTTTCTTTGTCGGTTTCTTTGTCTTCGCTTATCTGGCGTCTTTCCTCGCTCGTAGTAAAAGCTGGTGGACGGGCGGGCTGATTGGTTCCATTCCTGGTGTCGTACTGTTTTTCACCGCATCTGCCCTCATGGCCTCTGTAGTGTTTAGCCTGGGATTGGGAATCGGACTTGTGCTTGACTATGTCTTGTCAAAGAACTATCGTAACCGAGCTGCATCGGGGGATAATACGGGTTTTTGGGGAAGCGGCGGCGGTGGGTTTGGGGGTGGCTCCGGCGGAGGATTTGGCGGTTTCGGCGGTGGCGGATTTGGTGGCGGTGGATCCGGCGGCAGCTGGTAGTAACAAGATAACCGAGGGAGCTTCCATTGACACCCCGTGTCATTTCGACCTCACCTATTTTCGTTCAATTGATTTCGACAGGCCTTTCGTGCTATCCGTGAATATTTTCTCGCAGTAAGTATGACAAAATATTTGGTAGAATAGATATGGCCTTTGGGTTTATGGGCGAGTGGCGGAATTGGTATACGCGTTTGACTTAAAATCAAATGACCAAAAGTCTTGAGGGTTCAAGTCCCTCCTCGCCCACCAACTAAAAACTGTCACCGAAAGGTGGCTGTTTTTGGTTGGTCTGAGCATGGGACTTGAACGCCAGTGCCAGTGGCACTGGCTGGACCCGAAGCCGGTAATTTGCCTGTGGCAAGTTACAGGTTGGGGCGTTAAACGCACCGAGGCAAGTCCCTCCTCGCCCACCAACTAAAAACTGTCACCGAAAGGTGGCTGTTTTTGGTTGGTCTGAGCATGGGACTTGAACGCCAGTGCCAGTGGCACTGGCTGGACCCGAAGCCGGTAATTTGCCTGTGGCAAGCTACCGGTTGGGGCGTTAAACGCACCGAGGCAAGTCCCTCCTCGCCCACCAACTAAAAACTGTCACCGAAAGGTGGCTGTTTTTGGTTGGTCTGAGCGACTTCTCGGCGGTTATGGAGTCTCCAGGGTACGAAGCCAGGCGCTATTTACTTAGTACAGATTGTCATCAGTACATTGGCCAATGGCGGTCAAGGCTTGCAGGGGCTCCATGCCCCCAAATGCTTCTTTGGTGAACAAGAGATAATCCAATCACCAGCTTCGAGCCATCTTAGGGCGTGTGGTTTTTACGTTGATTGTTTGTCACGTCGCTGTAGGAGCGACCATGCTTACGAAATTTGTCAATTCATTGAGTCTCGTCGGAATGCTACTCTGCATGTCGCCGGAACGAGCTTTGGGCCTAGAATAATTGCGGTACACTTAAGGTGTGTCATTGGCAACGCAAAATATCCAGCTTAAGGGCTTGATCGTCGGATTCATATGTGTTGGTACGGTGCTGCTGCTCGCAGTACCGGCCTACAAATGGGCGGGCTGGGGGATATTGGTTACGACCGGATTATATCTCTGGACTCAGCAGCAACAACGATTCGCTCGCCATATGCTCATACTGGTGTCGTGCCTATTCTTGCTCGGTCTGACCCCAATAAATACCGACGTAAGCCCTCGACACATGCTCGCGATGGGGAGTGTCCTGGCGGTAGTCGTGGCGTTGCCTTATCTCATTATGTCCCGGCTTTACCACGAAAAAGTCATTGCATTCCCGTGGAACGTAAACCTTCGCTGGGGTCGGAAAGAGATGGGATATCTTGCGCTTGCTGGTGTGCTTTCTTACTTGCTCTTGCCGTACTATCTCTACCAAACAGGTTCATACATGAACTGGGATGTGGGAATGAGCCTAGGCCAGCTGGTTCGACTCTTTATCGGCACAAATGCACTCGGTATTTGGGACGAACTATTCTTTGTTGGGGTATGTCTGGCTCTACTGCGTCAGCACCTCCCATTTATGTGGGCGAATATCGCCCAAGCCGTTTTGTGGACGGCCTTCCTGTACGAGCTTGGTTTTCGTGGGTGGGGCCCTTTGGTTGTTTTCGGGCTAGCGCTATCTCAAGGTTATATATTTAAAGTCAGCAAGTCACTATCGTACATTATTGCCGTCCACCTTACGGTTGATTTGGTATTGTTTTTGGCTTTAGTGCATCTGCATAACCCACAATATGTAAGAATATTTATCACTTCTCCTCTTTAGCCAAATGGTAGCTTGATAGTTCCCTGCGATGGTTTTAGATCAAATCGAACAGAGGGTTGTCATTGTTCTGCTATTTCATCACAATAGAACCTGCAGATACCGTCGAATGTATCGTAATCAAGGAGAGAAGACATGGCCCGAGAGAACTGTCCATTTTGCGCCGCAGATAGTCGAGTTGTACTTGAGGGCAAACTTGCGTTTGCACTCCTGAGCAATCCACGTAAAGTGCCTGGGCACGTACTTGTAATCCCAAAACGTCATGTCGAAGAGCCCTGGGAGCTTACTATGGCTGAACGCGCCGACATAGGTTTACTGCTCGATAGTGTGACCCAGCGACTCATTAAGGCCAAATTGGGGGACGGAGTCGATATTCGGCAAAATTACCGGCCGTTTGCCCAGAAGGGGAAGCTGAGTGTTCGTCACATACATTTTCACGCCGTCCCTCGTATGCAAGACGACTACATCTACCAGGTAAGCGAAAAATATGACACTGAACTGTTTGCAGATCTCGATCCTTCCGAGGCTAAAGAAGTCACCAAGATGCTTACATAGCATCTGCCGAGGGCGTAATACCAGATGAAACGCGCCTCTGTTACCCGGGTATCCCGGGTGAAAATGAGGATGCTTTGGTCCCTGATTGTCCATATTTATATCTCAGGCCGCATGACTCAGTAGAAAATAAGGTAGAATAGACAGATGAATAGATACTATGTCACTACCTCCATCCCTTACGTCAACGGTGAACCCCACCTCGGTCACGCAATGGAGTTTGTCATGGCCGATGTATTGGCCAGGGCCGCCAGAAAGCGTGGAGAGTTGACCATTTACAGTACAGGAACAGATGAACATGGGGGGAAGATCGCCGAAAAAGCCCTAGAGCTCACGGTGACTCCGCAGGCGTTGAGCGATCAAATGTCCCAGAAGTTTCGCGAGCTTATATCGGCGCTAGAGGTAAAGCCCGATAGGTTCATCCGTACGACCGATAAGGGACATGAGCAACGAGCGCAGATCATCTGGCGGGCATTACAAAATGATATTTACAAAAATAAATATGTCGGCTGGTACTGCACCGGCGATGAAGAATTCTTTACCGAGACTGTTGTCAAAGAGAACAAAGGTGTGTGTCCGGATCATAATCGGCCATATGAAAAAATAGAGGAAGAAAACTACTTCTTTCGGTTGAGCAAGTATGCAGATCCAATAAAAAAAGCGATTCTCGACGAGAGCTTTCGGGTCATTCCGACTTCGCGTCGTAATGAGATTCTCTC
Source organism: Candidatus Saccharimonadota bacterium (assembly GCA_018061705.1). The sequence goes on from JAGOTO010000012.1 coordinate 4,103, forward strand.
CCTGATTAATTCTGGGCTGGATGATATAAGCATCTCACGCCCAAAGGATAAGATCGATTGGGGTATCCCAGTGCCAGACGATGATACCCAGGTCATGTACGTATGGTTTGAGGCCTTGTTGAACTATATAACGGTACTTGGATATCCCGAGCACGACGATTTTAAGCAGTATTGGCCCGCAAATGTTCAGGTGGTTGGGAAGGGAATCCTACGATTTCACGCGGCAATTTGGCCTGGTATACTCCTAGCGCTTGGTTTGCCCTTGCCCCGGCAGCTCTACGTCCACGGCTATGTCACTGTCGGCAGTAAAAAAATGAGCAAATCACTCGGGAACAGTGTCAGTCCGCACCAGATTATTGATCATTATGGAGCAGACGCCTTTCGATATTTTTTCCTTCGTCATGTACCGAGCTATGATGACGGGGATTTTAGCTGGGAGGCGTTTGAAGCAGCGTACAATAACGAGCTAGCTAATGAGCTTGGAAATGCGGTGCAACGGACGGCGGCAATGGTGACAAAATACCAGGAAGGGGTGATTGGTGATATCCCGGTGGCAGGCCACGACACGGGCGCCTACAGTGAGGCGATTGCTCTCTGTAAATTTGATCGCGCACTTGACAGCGTGTGGGAGCAGATTCGGGGGCTCAACCAGCTGATTGACGTAGAAAAGCCCTGGACAATCGCCAAAACCGACGACAAGGAGCATCTGCGCGAAGTCCTGGCGGGTCTCGTCGCTGACCTGATCGAAATAGCTGATCTTCTTGAGCCATTTTTGCCCGCAACTGCGACAAAAATTCAGCATATATTTAAGGACGGCCTGATTCACCCTATCAATGGAACATTATTCCCGCGACTCGAACGGCCTCTCTCAGAGTAAAAGCCATGGCGCTCGAGTTCTTTGATACGCACTGCCATCTCCACGAGCTCGTGTCGGCGCACACTCCGGTGCACGATAAATGGCTATCTGACGGTGCCCCACGGACAGAAACTAGTGTGCTGGAATCCGCTGCACGTGTGGGGGTAAGTCAGATGATTGTCATAGGTACGACTCTCGAAGACAGCGAGGCGGCAGTGCGCTTTGCGCAAGCTCATGAAAATGTCTGGGCGAGCATCGGTATCCATCCTCATGAAGCAAAGCGCTACGCTACAACACAGAAATCTAGATCAGTCGGGCTGTCCTCTAGTGAGCACAAACTTGTTGTGGCGCCTGAGGTGGTTGGTCGATTTGGCGAGCTCGTTCTCGAGCCAAAGGTTGTTGCCGTAGGTGAGTGTGGGCTTGACTACTTCTATAGCCATTCACCGAAGCCGGAACAAGAGACGATCCTGCGTTTCCAGCTGGAGCTTGCGCTTCGACATGATGTACCGCTCAGTTTTCATGTACGAGATGCTTTCGATGATTTCTGGCCGATTTTTGACGACTATCCAGGCGTACGAGGTGTTTTACATAGCTTTACTGACAGCCAGGAAAATATGGAGCGTGCGGTTGAGCAGGGGCTTTACATCGGAGTGAACGGTATCGCCACGTTTACAAAAGACCCAGTGCAACTTGTGATATATCGCACAATTCCACAACAGTCGCTCCTGTTAGAAACCGACGCTCCATTCTTGACTCCGAAGCCCTTTCGTGGTACAATCTGTGAACCGAAGCATGTTTTGCAGACGGCGCAGTTTTTAACAGAACTCAGAGGCGAGGACATGACTGCACTTGCAAAAGCATGCAGCACAAACGCCAAGAGACTTTTTTTACCAGACTCGATATGAATCTACCACTTTTACCATTTCTCACTAAAGAAACGAACATAAGCACCCCACGATTATCCGAGGAGCAGGTGCGCGCCGTCTTGGCGCGCTTCAGTGTCCGGGGAAGGGCGATCAAAAATTCGGCGAATTCTGCCGAAAAAGCCTTTCCAGGCATTCTCGACCAGCTTAAGCCTGTGTCGGCTATCGTTATGGCACCAGGCTTTGTCGCTCCGCCAGAAGAAAGACCACTCGCTCAAGCAGAGACCGCTTCGCTCGCCCCGTCAGACATCACTCCGCCCGCCATGAACCCGGATGAGGCGAGGAAGGCCGTAGCGCACGCATACGGCGGGTATTCACACCCCGACATTAATGGGCAGTTGCCCTCGGCAGCATAATGATGGCATCTTTCTCAGTTCTCAATGCTGTACTTGGCAAAAACTCTAGTCGTAAAGATGCAGATGCATACCGCGAGGCAATCCGCGAAGAGGCAAAGATCGGTGGCACGGTATTTGGGGACGTACCGAGCGATGTGCGCCGTGAGTTCTTCTGTCTTGATGAGCATACGTGGGTATGGCACGAAGAATGGAAGGATACAGACAGCAAACATCAGGTACGGACCACGCGCTATGATATGAGGCCGCACGGCATCTTTAAGGCGCAAGATGGCCAGCCCTACCGGCCGGTTAGCAGAGAAGAAGCCAAGCGATTATTAAAGGCAATACATAAGTACAATGAGCTAATCGATAATGAGCTTGCGCCCTACCTATCAGATGTAAAAAGATGAGAAGACATAACTCCAAGTGAGGGACGTATATCTGGATTACGCGGCGGCAACGCCAGTCGACGAAGCGGTTTTATCTGCCATGGAGCCATACTATTCCGATGTGTTCTATAACCCATCGGCCATGTATTTGCCGGCCCAGAAGGCCAGGGAAGCGCTCGAATCAGCTCGAAAGCGTGTGGCGAGCAGGCTCGGAGTTCGCTCGAATGAAGTTATCTTTGCTGCCGGAGGCACCGAAGGCAACAATATAGCCATTGCTGGCATCATGGCAAATTTTCCTAATTGCTCCGTTGCGGTTAGTGCAATTGAGCACGACTCTGTACTTGAGCCCGCTCGTCAATTTAATTGCTCCGTTGCGCTTTCCACGGCGCAGGGCAGGGTAGATCTGGATGATTTACGCAAAAAAATCTCCGAAAACACAGTGCTTGTAAGCGTCATGTACGCCAATAACGAGGTCGGCACTATTCAGCCGCTGCGTCAGATAGCAGCGATGCTCGAAACAATTCGACACGAACGAAGGTCGGGGGGAAACCGACTACCAATCTACTTCCACACTGATGCTTGCCAGGCGGCGAACTATCTTGATCTCCACGTCGAGAAACTAGGAGTCGACCTCATGACATTAAATGGCGGTAAGTTATATGGGCCGAAGCAATCAGGGATGCTGTATGTGGCTGATCATGTCAAGCTGCAGCCGCTTATCCGCGGTGGCGGCCAGGAGCGGGGGCTTCGAAGTGGCACAGAAAATGTGGCAGGCGCTCTCGGTTTCGCAACTGCGTTGGATATGGCGCAAACCATGCGTCATGCGGAGGTTAGTAGACTCAACGAAGTGAAAAAACAAGCTATTCATCTCTTGAATCAGAAAATCCCGGGCGTAATCATCAACGGCTCCGACAAACAACGGCTCCCAAATAATATTCACATCACTTTGCCAGGTTGTGATAATGAACGCGTACTCCTATTGCTTGAACAGCAGGGAATTCTTGCCGCGGCTGGGTCTGCATGCAGCGCGAGTAGCGAAGAGCCCAGTCATGTACTGCGTGCGCTGGGGATGAGCGATACAGACGCCCGTAGCTCGATTCGATTGACTACGGGCCGGGCAACGACACTTGAAGATATGCGACTGTGTGTAAATACGCTAACAGATATAGCAAAAAGTAAATAACACAATAACATTACAGACAAAAACAAACTTGCTCCACCGCGATGTATCTAGCTT
>JAGOTO010000013.1 GCA_018061705.1 Candidatus Saccharimonadota bacterium
GTTTAATCCCACGCATGACACAATTTTTCGCTGGGTTGCAATGTTAATTGAACGATTTTATCGAGCACACAGAATGCCCGCTCTTCTGGCTTTGGGAGCAGAGTCCAAGCTTGCATAGAGGAACCTCGGGTGTAATAGTTAATAGTATGAAAAACAATCCACATATTGCAGGGTTTCTTAATCTTATTCCAGGTCTCGGCTACATTTACCTTAATCGAAAGAGGCTCTTTGGCTGGCTGATTCTGCTGGGTGTTGTGATTGGACTCTCATCAATACTACTTCCATCAAACATAGACTACACCCAGGAACTAGATAGCGGAGATGTTGTCTCCGTAATCAGTAGCTTGGTTATCTACATCGCCTTCGTGGTTGACGCTTACCGCGAGGCAAAGACCGGCAATGACACGAAAGAAACCAATGTTTTTCCGAAGCCAAAAAAGACAATTCGTTTTCAGTACAGAACGCCAACCCAGCACAAAATGGGGTTGCTTGCTGCAAGTATCGTTGGACTTATTGGAGTCTGTCTTGGCACGTTGATGTGGGCAAATTTTTATTACAATCAATCAGCGTTATTGCTATTGTTTACGACTAGCGCTGCCACAATTGCCTACATTCTTGCCGCCAACGGCTTGCCCTACCACAGCCAAGCAAAACAACTCCTCTACGTTCTTGTGGCCGTAGCAGCTATAAATGTGCTGACTGGCTTCTATTGCGACGCTATCAAATGGTACAGAGATGAAACCGGTATAGCTTTTTCACGAAGCTGGTACACCTGGGATTACATTTTCTACTACTGTATGATGGCCTTAAACCCGGCTACTTGGTCGACTTACCTTGGAGAGCTTGCAATCGGCACATCTGCATGGATACTCGGCTCACTTCGTATCTTACGCACTGCTTTTTCATATCCTACACCACTACGACAACCTTTGTCGGATAATCTGTGGAAGGTATTTTAAGATATCATGAGTCCAATCATGTCGAATTTCTCTGGAAGGATTGGACTCGTTCGCCTCGTAGGGCCCGAATACAAATTTCAGATTTCGTCCGTATGATGCTAGTCGGGTAGTTTCGGCAAATGTGGCTCGACCCGCATAACAGCGATGCAGACATTCCGACCTTTCCAGTTTACCGTACCAAACTCGTACCGCAGCATAGATACATGGACCATCACTATGTCAGCAATAAATGCCCATAGAGCCGTCAGGATTGCAGTGACTGGACTAGTGAGTTTCGTTGTGACCGAAATGAGATAATACATCGTCTCAACGACAACCACGCTCGCAAACCAGATCACAAATAACGCTCCTGACTGTGGCAGCAGCAGCATGCTAATGGACAGCCCGATGAATGGGCCGATAAATAACATTGCCTCAAAAAGTGCCGTTGCTGCTACAAGCTCGAGCCTTCGGTGAAGCTGTGGATAACGCATACGTATCGTCGTATCCATCTGGTCCTGAAACGACTTTGAGCTGTGAACTTGCAAATCACCGTGGCTCCTCACGAACGTATAGACGTCCTTCGCTACTGCCAAACGCGCAAAATGCGCTTCTGGTGAGACGCTTTGCGCGACTGCTTTCAGTCCACCTAGCTCATCGAGTAGCTCTGCTCGAACGAGCCAACAGCTGCTCAGTACCGGGGGCCTCTTAAACATCCGCCTTGGTAAACACAGCTCCCAGTAGTAGCGCATCGATTGCAAAAGTGCTATAGGGGCGCCATCGCCAGCAAGCCGGGTCGGTAAAACGCTCATCATTTCTTTTTTGCGTGCGATGAGCGTCTCCACCATGCGACGCACCGTACGGGCTTCAAACGTTGTATCAACCCCGCAGTATAGAATCATTTCACCGGCGGACTCATGGCGTAGCTGCTCGTATGCAAAGTTTTTTGGTACCCAACCTTCGGGTGGGGCAACACCTTTTACAAACCGAACCCCTTGGTGAGCATAACTGCGTATGATCTCCGGAGTCTTTTTTCCGACGGAGCAGTCATCGAGCACGATGATCTCCATCTTGGGATAGTCACTCGCAACGAGACTGTCGAGGCATGTCCGCAGAGCATCGGTTTCATCGCGGGCAGGTATGAGGATACTGAGGCTGGGCAGCCCACTATCGGTATAGTATGCGGTAGGTTCGGCCGGTTTGGCATGTCTCCAAGTCCGGAGACTAGCCCGTAGCAATACGATGACACCTACGAGCTGGAGAACCGCAAGACTCATAGCGATCCCGAAAATTGGTAAACTGCGGACTGCTACCCAGATCAAGAAGAGAGTTATTTGAGCGGCAATCAGCCAGCCATGGGCTCTCAGCGACACAGCGCGCAGCCTGTCGGCCTGCAAGCGAAATTTTGATAAACGAGCAAGGTTAATCAATCGATAGGGAGAGAATAGGATTACAAAGATCCAACAACGCCAGTCAACCAGCATCATTCCGATATCTGCCCCGATGAGGGCTCCCCAGACGATACCCACGCAGACATATCTCATCCATGCGAAGCTGCGAAAAAGTTTTGGCCCTAATGCATAGAGCAGCGCTTCAGCCACCACAACACCAGCCCAAACTCCGAGCCAAAGTACCATGTGTCTACTATAGCACTCATATCTGTGTCTCGACAGTGCGGCCACAACGGCACTTGACTCGATGATCTCGATGTACTATGATTGACTTGAACACCTACGACTATCGTAGGCTTTTTTAATGGCAAAAACGCCAAGAGGGAGTGAGTGCACGGTGGCAAAACGACACAACCAGACGACTTCATCAGAACAGCAAAGCCTTATGGAGGTATTTTGGAGTGGCTTTTTTTGGCCACTGAGAATCATCCGAAGTGGCGTACTTTGGGCGATCCATCATTTCCCTCTGAAACACATTGGTCATGCTATGCGTTGGTTTTTTATGCTCCCCCCGATACGGTTGATCGGACGAATACTCGGCTTCCGTTATGTCAGTTCGAGCTGGCAGGAACTCAAGCAAGTTACCTGGCCAACCTTCCGAGAAAGCAGAAGGCTGACATTGGCAGTCATCATTTTTTCTATCGTTTTTGGTCTGATCATCGCCATCGTCGATTACGGGCTTGATAAAGTATTTAAACAACTTCTAATTAAGTAGTGAGGATCCAATGTCCATGAGTAGCACCAAGCGATATGACACCAGTAAACAGTGGTATGCCATCCATACCTACAGTGGCTATGAGGAAAAAGTAGCAGAAAGCATCCGCCAAAGAGCTGAGTCCCTAGATATGAAGGACAAGATTTTTCAGGCGCTCGTACCAAAAGAAAAGCAGATTGAGATCAAAAATGGCAAACGCAAAATCGTCGAAAAACGCATTTTTCAGGGATACGTCCTGGTGCAGATGAAACTGACAGAAGATGCCTGGTACATTGTGCGCAATACTCCTTCTGTCACTGGTTTTGTCGGAAGCGGCACAGAACCCACGCCTGTAGATCAAGATGAGATTGAGAAAATCCAGAAGCGTATGGGACTCGAGCAGCCAAAACACAAGATCGATTACGCCATCGGCGAAGTTGTCAGCATAATCGACGGTCCATTCAAGGGATTCGACGGCTCTGTCAGCGAGCTCGACGCTCAAAAAGGCAAGCTCAAAGTCCTCGTCAACATGTTTGGCCGTGAAACTCCCGTCGAACTTGACAGTCTCCAGGTAAAAAGGGTATAGTATATCCAATCATAAGGAGCAGACAGCACCGAGGCGGAGGATATGTCATATATGTACACCGATACGAGTAATTCTGGCTTTGGAAACGAAAATAATCCGTTTGTGTCTGGTCCGTTGGGTACAGGTTTTCTTGCGAAATACATAGCCTTTGATGGCCCTACGGCTACCGATCTGAAAGAGGCTACGAGACGGAGTAAGGAAACAGGGATATATCCCGTGGCATTTGTTTCCGATGGCGGCCCAGGAGTTACCCCATCCCTTTTACGTACAGGGGATACGCCGTACACACGATATCTGGATAGTCTAGGATGGCATGAAGCTCACGGACAAATACCGCCAGGTACCACGAGCAGTGCTTTGGACGCGATTTTACTTGGACATTTGGTTATTGAACAGCAGGGCCCCGATACAATCCTTTGAGCGAGCATACACTAGACATTTTCAGTAAAATTTGATAGAATTGCATCTGTTACGCACTACTTAAAGGTAGGAGAACGGCGAGACTCGCTTCAAAGGTCTCATAATATCCCGTTCGAAAAGGAGATAACAGATGGCTAAAGTCGTCAAAGCAAACCTAAAAATGAAAATTAAAGGCGGGCAAGCATCTGCAGCGCCGCCTGTGGGTTCGACCCTCGGTCAGTACGGTGTCAACATGATGGACTTTATCCAGCCCTTCAATGACGCGACCAAAGACATGCAGGGCAAGACTGTCACTGCGCACATCACCATTTATGATGACCGTACCATGAGCTTCAGAGTAGTAGCCGAGCCAACCGACGATCGTATTCGTTCTGCTCTCGGTATCCAGAAGGGCTCTGGTAAACCAAACAGCGAGAAGATAGCCAAAAAGCTCAGCCAGGCAGACCTGCGCAAAATTGCCGAAGAAAAGGCAGTTGATATGAACACCGATGACGTCGAAGCTGTCATGAAGATGGTAGCCGGCACCGCCCGCAGCATGGGCGTCGAAGTAGAGGCTGCGTAATGACAGGCGAAACCAATCCAGGAAAAGCATTAGGTTATGCATTTACTGAAGCACCTGGGCTCAATATACATCATTTGCAAGCAGCCCTAAATGCTTCTAGGGTAACGGGTGAACATTCGGGAATTTCTCATCCAATAGAAATATCAGTTCCACCTCGTAAAATTGTGCCCACAGGAACTTTAAGCATCGAGCAGCTCGCATAATTGCCGAGCGATATCCTGCTGGCACGCCGAATGGGAACATGTTTCGGCAAGAAAATCGGCACTTACTGTAATTTAATCCGTGGGAGCGAAGATTAGTAGCGTTAGCACCACGAAAGGAGAAATGAAATGGCAAAGAGCAAAAAAGACGATGCAACCGCTGCTGCTTTGGAGCTTGAAGCACAAGCAGCACTAACTGCTGAAGCAAATGAGGCTGAATCACTAGAGGAAAAAGAAGCATCCCAGGTAAAGGAAGTGAAGCTTGCAAAAGCCGGCAAGCGTAGTGTCAAGGGGCTAGAGCAGGCCGAAGCCAAGCTTGAAAAGATCGAGCATCAGCTCCACCGCGATGAAGAAAGTGACAGCGAAGCTAAACCGACCGCACCAGTCACGCCTACTCGCAGCCGCCTTGAGCGACGCAGCAAGGGCTACCGCAAATCTGCCGAGCTTATCGAGCAAGGTAAAGTGTACAGTCTAGCCGAAGCTCTTGAGCTTGCGACCAAGACTAGCAGCGTGAAGTTTGATGCAAGTGTTGAGTTGCACGTTAACCTCGGTGTTGATCCTCGCCAGGCAGACCAAAACATTCGCGCCAACCTCGTGCTACCACAAGGAACCGGCAAGACCGTTCGCGTCGCTGTTTTTTCGGATGATGCAGCCACTGGCGCAGATATCGCCGGCATCGAAGAAATCACAAAACAGCTCGAGAAGGGTGAGATTACCTTTGACACCCTTATCGCAACACCCGCCAGTATGGCAAAGCTCGGGAAATATGCCCGTCTGCTCGGACCGCGCGGTCTCATGCCAAATCCCAAGAGCGGTACTGTCACTACAGATGTCAATAAGGCAGTCGCCGAGGCCAAGGCAGGGCGTGTTGAGTTTCGCGTCGATAGTACCGGGATCGTACATCTTGCCATTGGGAAGGTGAGCTTTGGTGCCAAGAAGCTTCTCGATAATGCGAGTGCTGTCATGTCCAACATCAAAAGTGCAAAACCGCAAAGCGTTAAAGGCAATTACCTTAAGACAGTCCACGTCACCACCACCATGGGTCCTTCTATTCCAGTCAACCCCAACGAATAGATATGATAATCTACTAGAGGAATTCTCAGTATAACGTCTCGTTTGTCTTTCCCGCCCGGAGTAGTTAGTGGCGGAATTGGTTTACACAACGGCTGGCAAGATGGCTTTAATTCTGCCGACTCATTAGGGAAAATTGCAACGGGAATCGGATTCCTTGCTCTTGGTACTACCGGAAGATGGCTGATGAACCAGCCTTCAACACCAGTCCAAAAATCAGAAACTTTGTCACTAGAATAAAGCAGCACGTGGTGGCGTGAGTAACGTTAGCAGTCAAAGCTTGTTTTTGGAGCCAGAGGCGAGGTCACCGGCGATGCCGAGACCAGGGCAGCGTTGTTCCTAAGCTTATAGTTTTGGGTCTGTTGCAGCGCACTATACGGCTTTGTCGGTGAAGCCGGAATCACCGAGCCATATACTTCACGATAGACCGGCAAAAACCAGCATCTGCATAGGGAGACGGCCCAGCAGTGCCGTTTTATAGTCGCAGACCAGTACGAAATATTATTGCTACAAGCGGTCGAGTGCTTAATGATTACCGGACAAATCATGCACGGCACTAGGCATCACCCGAAAAATCGAGCACGCCACAACTCCGTGTCTTTCATGCTATGGGCATGATACTATACATATATATGGGAACATCCAAACCAACTGATAGGTCATCCGCCACTTCAGAACGTGGCGTGCTCGGCTACGGTTCTAACCCGGAAGCTCGCTTTATTCAGGATCGTGAAAAGCTCAGGCAATACGTCCTCGCCCTCAAAACACTTGGCATGAAACTCGTCTTAACAAGCGGAACCTTTGACCTGATACATGTTGGACATGCACGGTACATGGAACGGGCAAAGTCGTACGGAGATGTACTCATTGTCGGAGTTGATGCCGATGCAAAGGTCAAGATTCGCAAAGGACCAACGAGGCCAATCGTACCTGAGAAAGAGCGGGTCCAGATGCTGGCATTTCTGCGCTCAGTCGACCTTATCACTCTCAAAGAGCCGAGTGACCCAAAATGGGGGCTTATCAAACTCGTTCAACCTGATGTCCTGATCGTCACCGCAGAAACATACCAAGAAAAACAGCTCAAAGAGTTGGAGAAGTATTGCGGCGAGGTGGTCGTATTGGCGCCTCAGGCGACAACCTCCACGTCAGCTCAAATTCGTCGCATGCAGCTCAGCTGGAGCGCAAATATTGCCGAACCGCTGACTGAGCTCTTGTCGTTGCCCGACTTACCGACAAAGGTCAAAGCCACCGTAACAAAAATTTTAGCCGGGACAAAAGGTCGCCAGAAGTTATGACTCGGCAACACCTTGTTTGCTATGTGCCGGTACTGCACCAAGGCTACCTAGACTTCTTTGCCAGCTATCCCGATGCTGAAATACATGTGATGGGCGGAGCTGTACTGGGCAGCAGATTTGACTACTTGCGTAAGGACATCCGCGCGCTTAAACCGGCAGCGGTAACTATGCTTTTGAATGGAATGGGGCGGAAGGCAACAGAGATAAAAACCGAATCCCAGATGAAAGATCTGTTTCAGAAACGTCAGGTAATCGTGCCAGATGATGACATATCCCACACCTTAGCCGAGGAGTTTGGTGCTCATGGTGTAGTCTTTGTGCCGGTTTTCCTGCGCTGGGACCGCAAATCCGTCGATACGAACACTGATGCTAAGCCAGACAAAGTCGTCACGCTTCCCGCCGCCGATCCGATCGTAGAGGCTCTATACGCC
>JAGOTO010000014.1 GCA_018061705.1 Candidatus Saccharimonadota bacterium
ATCTGGGGTTGAGATCTCCGAAGGAAATTCCTACAACACCGACACTAAAAAGTCAGCAGCCATCGATCTCAATGCTCTTCAAGTCGATGAATTCGTACAGTGGAACAAGCAGAAGGATATCTCAAGCGAAGATTTCAAAGACTTACTCGGGATCCTTGACGACACGCCAGCGCCCGTAGCTGTGCCCGGAAGTACGCAGCAGCCGGTGCCAGCCGGAGAAGCTCCGGGAATACGCCTGAGCGGGACATCTACGGACAAGGGCGCCAAACTAAGTTGGTCCCTTACTGGACTAACCGCATCTCAGGGCTTTAAGATCGTCCGCGACTCAAAAGACTTAACTCCATCATTCGGTGAAAACAGTTCTCTCTATATCAGCAGTGCTTCCGCTCGAAGCGAAACGTGGCACGATGATACCGGAGGCACTTACTATTATCGAGTATGTATTTACCGCGAAGGGACGTGCTCTAACTACAGTAATGCCGTACAAGTAACCTCGCCAAAGACCGTAAAAGAGCAAATTGTTAGCGGCGGAATCACTTTGACTCTCTCTGGGCAGATCCTGTCTTGGAATCTCAGTACCGGGACAGCACCCCACGGATTCAAAGTTGTATTGAGTACTTCACCTGGCCCTACATACCCCGAGAATAGTTTGCTGTACATCGCGAGTGGTGATCGAAGTGTCGCTTTACCCAACAAGGAGCCTGGTACGTACTATGTTCGCCTGTGCAAGTACACTAATGGCACTCAGGAGCTGGGCTGCGTTGACTATTCGAACCAAGTCGAATATATCGTGGCACCCTAAGCTTCCTAGTGACTGGTAGTCATATCAAACCGACTCTACGCGCTCCGATTGGGCAGAGTCAGGAAGCTTAAGGACACCTTACAGATGTATACTCTGCACCAATACGATTTGGTCATTTTCGGCGGGACCGCTATAGAAGGTGTCTGTGGCGGCAAACGGCGAGGGCAATAAGACCCGGAATGATCGGTAGCCAGTAGGTGACAACCCTAAACGCCAGAGCTATTGCTATGGCGGTCGGGGCGCCAATACCAAATGCGACAAAACCGCCGACTAACCCTGCTTCGACCGCTCCGAGTCCCCCCGGCGTCGGAACAACCGAGCCGAGGAACACACTCGCAGAATATATAATGAAAAGGGATGAAAACGAAAGTGACACATCAAAGCTATGTGATGCTAGGAAAAGTATCAACATATTACCCATGGTCAGCGCGAGTAATGCAGCCGCAGCGTAAATGAGTCTCTGCCAACGGCCCTCGTAGCGGGCGTAGCTGGCAAGAAGGTTTCTCGTGAACCGTATCGTCACCCTTCGGAATGGCTTGACTGCGGAGCACCCAACCACCAGCAGACCGAAACCAAGTAAAATCCACCCCTTATCCTGCGGCCATGCCGGATGAAATTGACCGCCAGGTGTCATGAGCAATGCTACCGACAGGACCGCCAGATGCATGACAGCACCAATCAGGTTGTTTACGCTAATAACCGCAGTAGCTTCGGCGACAGTATGCTGCCTGGCATGCAGGTACAGCCCATGGGCGCCCAGGCTGCCAATACCCGCCGGCACCAGACGATTGACCGCTGCTGCTGCCAGCTCAACTATCAGAAGCTCCTGCATAGGCACACTCTTGAGAGCCAACATATAATAGGCCATAGCAGCAGCAACAAATGTAGTCGGCATAATCACTACTGCGAGCCAAAACCCATCCATAGGAACCGACTTGATGACTTGGATGGCTTGTGCAATCTCCGACTGGCTTCGGAAACCAAGAGTTAATACAAGCACCATCGTCAATACGACAGCGATGATGCTATAGTGGCTGGCCCTAGGCCCAATGCTGCTGTCTCGGGTCGCCTTATGTCTGTGAGCGGTGCTAGAGGAGTACATGTGAAAGCACCATCAACGAACAGAATACGAACAATACCGCAAGAGACCTTAGAAATACTTTTTTTGCGACTGCAGTTGTATCGGTCCGCCAATATGGGCTAAACATGGCAGCCAACCAATACAAGCCTGCAAGAATAGTGCCACAGCCAAACATAAATCCAGCATATCCGTAGTGCGAGATTGCAAAACAGAGCACAATGAATGCAACACCGTAGAATCTCATTTCCCAAACCGTTCTTGCCAGACCTTTGACCGCTGGCATAACCGGGACTCCTGCTGCCTTGTAGTCCTCCAGACGACGGAGGCTGATCGCATAAAAATGCGGCATCTGCCAGGCAAACATTGCACTAAAAACAAGCAGAGCTCCGAGGTCGAACCTACCAGTTGCGGCAATGTAACCTGCGAGGGGTGGAGTCGCGCCAGGAAATGCACCAATAAAGGTTGCATATGGGGTGTGTCGTTTTGTGTAGCCATAGAGCAGGGTATAAAGCAGCGCTCCGCCAAAACCAATAAGCGCTGTTGGTGCATTGGTCAGCCACAAAAGCATCAAGAGTCCCAATGCCAGGAGTGATCCAGCGTAGATCATAGCAATTTTGACGGGTATAACACCTCGAACCGATGGACGTTTTCTGGTTCGCGACATACGAACGTCAATATCCCGGTCAAGATAGTTATTGATGACACATGATCCGGCGATAATCATAAGCGTACCGACCGCTAGCCCTGTGAGTGCCGACCAGTTTACACTCTCTGGTGAACCAATAAAAAATCCCCCAACTGCAGCAAACACATTCCCAAAAACGATACCAGGCTTCGCAACATTGATAAAATCCCTAAGCTTCATTGAACCTCCCCTTATTGACATCTCGCGGTCGCATTATATCGGCATACTGCGCCAGTTGGATCATATGAGCGATGTCCTACGGTTTGATCGCTTCTTTAGTCTCAATGTACTGGATTGGGTCTTCTGGCATCATGTGGTAGTTGAGGTTCTGCATAATCCAGAGCGAACCGAGCACAATACAGAGTACAACCATAACAGTAAAAATCCCTGATATGAGAGTCAGGCGAGCCTTTTTCTCGGCCGACAAGTGGAGAAAGAACAACGATTGAGTAATTAACTGCACTATGGCCAAAGCTGCGAGTAGCCCTAGAAATACACCTCGGCTAAATATCTCTCCCTGGGTTGATCGATATGCCCACGTTACGAGAAATGCTCCGATAGTCAAAGCTACCGCTATCGCAAAACCGGCTCCATAAGCCCTGGTGCTTCCTTCCTTCGGCCGCGGCAATGGATCTATGCGCACCTTCATCCTGCAACTCCTGCAAGGTAGACTAGTGTAAATATACACACCCAAACAATATCAAGAAAATGCCAAAAGAGCGTAAACATCGTCAACCTTTGGAGTAAACGATCAGTGACACCTCGACGAGCCATGAATACCACCGTTGCAATCAACCACACGAGTCCGACAACTATGTGGAGCCCATGCGTACCGACGAGGCCGAAGTAGCTCGATAAAAATGCACTTTTTGTCCAGCTGTGGCCTTCCTGAACAAGATGGCTGAACTCATAGAGCTCCATGCCAAGAAAAGTCGCGCCGAGGATACCAGCAAACACAAAATATCGTAAAGCCCACCGGACGTCACCGGCCCGGGCTTTCAACAGGCCCAATCCGCACATCAAGCTGCTGAAAAGCAGTATGAGTGTTTCAGCAAAAACGTAAGAAAGTTGGGTTATATCTGAGATTGACACTCCGCCCGCTGTGTTGCCACGCAGGACCATAAACGTCGCAAAAAGACTGGCGAACAATAGACAATCCGTCATAAGATACAACCAAAACCCGAGCTGCATTCTCGAGTCCGTGTCTGGATCAACAGATGCGAGAGAGCCTGTACCAGTCGGCAAAGGGTCGAGCACATGGTGCGATTGACGACTCATTGCTGACCTCCTCTGTGTGCTTCATCGAGGCGTTTAGCCTCAACACCTGTAACGATATATTCCGTTTCATTTTCATAGGTTCGATGGATGAGCACGGCGATGATAGCAACGAGGGCACAGCCTGCCAGCCACCAAAGATGCCATATCACTGCGAAGCCGAAGATAGCCGCGCAGCCGCCAACTACAGCTCCAAGGCCGCTATTTTTGGGAAGCATAAAATCTCGGTACGGCCCTTGATAGAGGGATGCTCCACCATTCTTCTCTTCCCACCACGCGTCCCTGGTGTTCACAACAGGTAGACGCGCAAAATTATAGTGCGGCGCCGGGGAAGGCACCGACCATTCAAGCGTTCGACCATCCCATGGGTCAGAAGCATCCGTCTGTAATTCCTTGCGTTTCCAAATACTATACGCCAAGCCTGCCACCTGCAGGAAGACTCCGAGCGCAATAATCATTACCCCGACTCCAGAAACAACAAAAAGCGATTGCCAACCCAGGCTCGGATCATAGTGGTCAAGGCGACGAGTTGCGCCTAAGAAACCGAGGATATAGATTGGTATGAATGTAACCAAGAATCCGAGCACCCAACATGTCGCCGCGGCCTTGCCAAGTCTCTCGTGCAATCGAAATCCGAATATCTTCGGGAACCAGTAAGTAAGTCCTGCAAAATAACCAAACACAACACCGCTGATAATGGTATTGTGAAAGTGAGCAACAAGAAACAGGCTATTATGAACCTGGAAATCTATCGCCGGAACAGCGAGCATAACACCGGTGGCGCCCCCGACGATAAAGGTCGTTGCGAATGCCATAAACCACCACATCGGTGCGTCAAAGGCTATCCGGCCTTTATACATAGTAAATATCCAGTTAAATACTTTTACACCCGTAGGAACTGCAATAACCATCGTCATTATCCCGAAAAATGCATTAACATTTCCACCAGCTCCCATCGTGAAGAAGTGATGTGCCCAAACAAGATATGACAAGACCGTTATGGCCATCAGAGCCCAAACCATCGTCTTATAGCCAAAAAGACGCTTCCGACTAAACGTCGCGACAATCTCGCTATACATACCGAATGCGGGAAGAACCAGTATATAGACTTCGGGGTGTCCCCAGGCCCATATGAGGTTAATGTACATCATCGCATTACCACCTAAGTCAGAGGTAAAATAGTGCATCCCCAACGTACGATCAAGCGACAGCATAAATAATGTGGCCGTGAGGATTGGGAAGGCAAATACAACCAGAATCATGCTACCCAAAACGCTCCAGGCGAAAATTGGCATTTTCATAAGTGTCATACCCTTAGCGCGTAGCGTAAGGATCGTTACGATGAAATTTATCCCACTCAGCAAACTACCAAGCCCAGCTATCTGGATGCTCCACAGCCAATAGTCGACGCCAGGTCCGGGGCTGTAGGCTAGCTCGCTTAGGGGAGGGTAGGCTAGCCATCCGACAGCACCAAACTCACCATAGATGAGTGACAAGTTGACGAGCACAACGCCTGCAAGATACAGGTAGAAACTCACCGAATTCAAGAGCGGAAATGCGACATCTCTACTCCCAAGCATAAGGGGAAGTATAAGGTTGATGATCCCAAACATCAGCCCCATAGCAACAAAAAATATCATGATCGTTCCATGAGCTGTAAACACTTGTTGGAAATGTTCACCCTGCAAAAATCCGCTGCTATCACCACTTGCGATTGCTTGTTGGAGTTTCATCATCATCGCATCCGCAAAGCCGCGCAGCAACATAACGCTTGATACAACGATGTACATTATCCCAATTCGTTTTGCGTCTACCGTCGTGAGCCATTCCCGCCAAAGCCAGCTCCATTTTTTGAAATACGTCAGCCCAACGATAAGGGCAAGGGCAGCGCTCATGGTCGCAAATTGGCCACCAAACTGAACCCAGCCATTCCAGAAATAGCTCGCGTCAAGACGGCCGGATAAAAAATCAAGGAGGCTCATAGAGACGCTCCTATTTTGGTAGGCATGCGGCTATTCATTGTGGCCGAGGGACCGGCCGAATAACGACCCGTCCGCCGCCTAGTCGCACTGGTCAATGCGCTATCCCGCTCAGGCGATTTATGCATGTATGGTACTGTCGAACCGGAGAATAGACTCATTGTGACTCCATGTCATGCATTATATGATCGCTGTGTGGAGATTTCACCGGGGATGGGCTATTTTCCTCTGTATGCTCCGTCCCGTGACTTATCATGCTTCCACTCATATACTTCATAATAGCATTCTCATACACGATTGGATCGACCGCACCATAATACTGGATTGCGCTCACTCGAGGACGCGCAAGCTTTGCATATGAGGTTGGGTCGAGCGTTTGTTTTGCACTCCGGGTCGATTGCAGCCAGCGCGTAAACTCTTTGGTATCCATAGCCTTAGCGGTAAATGTCATGTCGGCAAACCCTTTTCCACTCAAATTGCTTGACATCCCACGGTAATCGCCTGCTTGATCCGCTGAAATATTGAGCTTCGTAGACATGCCACTCATTGCATAAACCTGGCCGGCCAATTGAGGTATCCAGAAACTGTTCATTGGTGCGTCCGATGTTATCGTGAACTCAACGGGTCGGCCAACCGGAAACGCTACCTCTCCGACACTCGCCACTCTTTGCTCTGGATAGATAAAAAGCCATTTCCATTGCAGCGCAATGACTTGGACCTTTAGTGGGGCTTGGCTAGATGCCAGTGGTTTATACGGATCAAGGCTATGCGACGTCACCCACGTAACGACTGCTAGCACAGAAATAATGGCAATCGGAATGCCCCACCAAACAGCTTCGTACCTTTTATCTGAGTCCCATTCGGGTCGGTATTCTCGGCTGTGTCCTGCACGGTAACGCCACGCAAAAGCAAATAGCATCACGTAGACAGGCACCAATACCAGTCCAGCCAACGCAATTGCAAAAACGAGAAGATTTCTTTGACGGTGTGCGATTTCTCCTCGGGTTTGAAAAACTGGTATCTCGAGACCACGTACAAGCCAAAACATCGCCAACCCAAGCAGCAAAATCCCCGACAGCCAAAAAATAACGATCACAATTCTTGAAACAGGGGGCGGAATGAGTTTTCTGCCCTCCTGAAAAATACTACCTAGACGCTCAAAGCCCCGCTTCATACTTGATTGATATTGTACACCTCTACAGAAGATCTCGCTACTGCTTATTGGGATGTTTCGGCTTTGGGTGTAGTAGCACCCTTCTTGCAAAACATTCCTATGTGGGCGCTAGAAATGCTCCCGAATATGTGAATAGCTGTAGTCCCAGCTGGCATCTGTTTTTTTGTGTGGGTTGAAGATGTTGTCTGGATCGAAAGTGTTTTTCACCTCTTTGAAGAGAGCGAGTACTGGTTTCCCAAACTGAGCCTCGAGCCAAGGCCCCCGCACCAAACCATCATTGTGCTCCCCACTGAGGCTACCGCCATACTGTAAAACAAGATTGTTGACCTCCCGTTGCGATGGCTGGATCTTGCGCCTCTCTTGTTCTTCTTCGATCTTCATAAGCGGAATGACATGAAAATTTCCGTCTCCCATGTGACCAGTTATCGTGGCAAGCAATTTGTATTTCTTTATGATCTGCCGGAGCTTCGGCAAAAAGTCTACGAGATGTTCGGGAGGGACAACAAAATCATCAATGTACGGGGCAGTGTGCTTGTCCTTTACTTTGCTCCGAAGTATCTGAAAACTATAGCGACGCATAATCCAGAATTTTTCGCTTTTCCCTTCGGTGGGGTCTTCCTCGATA
>JAGOTO010000015.1 GCA_018061705.1 Candidatus Saccharimonadota bacterium
GAGTACGACAATCAGAGCTAGTACATATTTCGCATATTGCCAGTACGTAATAGTGAGAACAATCGCCAGAAATATAAGCATAGGAGAACGACGCATTATTGATTCTCCTTTTCGTCTTCATATACGCTCTCTATCTCGGATATATCAAAGTCTAGACTGTCCTCAAAAGTTATATTCCCGTCCCGTATCCCCAGCCAAAGAAAAAGCCGCCCATTTGGGCGACCAATTCCTAAAAAATCCGAATTTGTTTGTCATTTATTGCTAAGTTCTGAAGTGGGCTTGGCTTACGTCATCAGCCATCCGCCCCACATGCAGACCGTCGGCGCGTTTATGACTGCTATGGTTAGCGAAGAGGAACCCTACGCATTCAAGGATGGCCTTACCGACACGACCGTAAAGGGGGCTATCGAAAGACTCAATCTCCGTCGTCCGATCTGCGAATCAACCAGCGCGTACGGCCATCTTGGTAGACCCGGGTTACCCTGGTAACAAATCATCGCCCCGTAGATGAGGCACGTTTTTCACCCGGGATGACGAATTTACAGAGGAGCAGTGAACCTCATTGGTAACTATTCGGCATCGTGTGCTGTGCTCTCTATGAGCGGATCGCATTGCATGGAGAGTCCAGGGTAGCTCAAGGATGCGGGTTTGCAAGCAGCTTGTTTTGAATCGCCTTCATCTTTGTGATGTCTGTGACTTCGTTGTTATACGACTCTGGCCACTTGTTTGCCTCTCCGGCGGCGCTCGGTGATTTCTTGGGTCCGGTCGTTTCAATATAGTTAAAGCCTCTGTTTGCCAGGGTGGAGCCAACACTATCCCATACTTGGTTATTTGTTGGGTCGTTACTGGTGACTTTATCCGGGCGAGACAATTGCACTCCTACCCATGTATTTTTTGTTTTGGCTGTCGAAATCATCCATTTGTACAGTTCACGGTAGGTCGGGTCTCCTGTTGCGGTAAAATATTCCTCACGTGCCGAGTAGTTCGTTAGGACGGCGTTGGAACCCATGGTATGAATGAAGGTCATCGCAACATTTTGGTAGCGGGTTAGCTTGGTGCTGTCTATAACACCACTTGTTGAAAGGTTTTGGTATGGGTTAAGCGCTAACTCGACTTTAACGATTCCCTTAAAGGGACTGCTCGCTGTAGGGAACCACTGCATAAAAGAATCGTGTTCGGTTGGCGTAAAGCCCTTACTCTTGAGGGCCGTAGCATTCTCGGCAGAGTGCCCGTAGAGCAGGAAGGGCTCTGGGTAATTGGCTGCAGCTCCAGGGGCATTGACAGATCCGATGACGCCGACATTTCTGGGGTCAGCATTTATTGTCTTGACTGCGCCAGCCAGAGCAACCATCGCATTTTTATAGAGCACCCTATAGGTGTATACGTTATTCTTTTTGGCCCACCATCTCGGTACGGTCGTGTCAGTGAGGACGGTACTCTGGGGGTCTTTGAGCGTCACTACACCACAGAGAGTTTTCCACTCGAGAGGTGCTCGGAAGCCGGTATGAAAACGAAGATGGGCGGTGAGCTTTTTATCGGGATGTGCCGTGTTCCAGGCGGTTACATAGGCAAGTCGTTTCTCGATCGACCCCTTTTTGTAGGTTGTCGCGCCGGAGCTGCTATCGACTTCGACCAATTCGCGGATACCGACATTGAGGACGACATGACGCATACCAACGTCGTTGATGGCGAAGTAGTATGGGTTAGAGCTACCCCCGGTTGTGTAATCGTGAGTCATCGAGGGGCCGCCACCGTCCCTCCCTGCATAGGGTCCGTCATCGACCCAGCCGGCTTTTGGTGATGCGCTACCAGGCAAAACGGCTGCTTTGCTTCCAAATGTCAAGTAGACACCGATCGCGCCGACAAGTAGCACAGCCAGCAATGGCAAGATAAGATGGTGGCTAAAGCCGTTTTGGGGATTTTTTGTCATGTCTGTTTCCTTTTTGATTGAGTATCATCAGAAGCATACCCCGGCACCCGATGTCTGTCAAACAACAGCGGGGTATGCTGTCGCGCTGAAGACGACATCAGGCTGCCCTGTCGCTACATGATCTGTACACGACGGACGCCCTGGGGATACGACTACGGGCTAGTTTGGAGCATCTTGGTTGAATCTTAAATTATGTCAAATGAGCTGAATATCCTTGATCTCTGACGGGAGAAATCCTTCGGGGTGTTTGTGGCCAGCCTTCCACTCGGTACCCTTGCCATAGCCGAGGTCTTTCATGAGTTTGGTCGGAGCGTTCCGTAGGCCGACGGGTACGGGTAGGTCTGGGTACTTGGCAGCGAGCGTTTTGGCACTCCCCCATGCGTCATAGCTTTCACGAGACTTTGCAGATTTAGCGAGGACGACCGCACAGTGGCTTAGGTTTATCTCGGCTTCGGGTAGACCGATACGTTCCACCGCCAGGAAAGTTGAGACGGCCAAGTTTAGTGCTGCTGGTGCGGCTAGGCCGATATCTTCGCTAGCGAACACCACCATGCGTCGGGCAATAAACTTGGGGTCTTCGCCGGCTTGCAGCATCCGTGCCATATAGTACAGTGTGGCGGTGGGGTCGCTCCCGCGCATACTTTTTATAAAAGCGCTTATGATGTTGTAATGTGTCTCACCCTTTTTATCATAGCCGGGGAGCTTGGTTTGTGCCGCCGTCTCAACAAGCTCTGGCGTGATGATCTTGCCGAGTGCGAGCCGCTGTGCTAGCTCGAGGTTGCCCAGTGCTACACGGGCATCTCCGCCACTCAGGTCCGCCAAAAGTTCTACAGATTTTTTCGGTAGATCACGGGGTTTTAGCTTCATTTCACTGGCTGCTCTCTGTAAAATAGCCAGTATTTCGCCTCGGTTTAGCGGCTCGAGCACAAGTACGCGTGAGCGTGAAAGCAGTGGGTTAATGACCTCAAAGCTCGGGTTTTCGGTAGTTGCGCCGATGAGTGTGATGACGCCGGATTCAACGTGCGGCAAGAACGCATCTTGCTGGGCTTTGTTGAATCGATGGATTTCGTCTACGAACAAGATGGTTCTCATGCCGAGACGCTGGTTTTGCTCTGCCCTTTCGATGACCTTTGCGATGTCAGCTTTGCCGCTTGTAACTGCACTGAGCTCAATAAACTCGGTACCAGTCTCATTCGCAATAATCCGGGCCAGTGTTGTCTTCCCTGTGCCGGGAGGCCCCCATAGAATAAGACTAACCGGCTCTTTCTGTTCGATTATCTGTCGGATTATCTTATGCGTGCCAACAAGATGTTTCTGCCCTATGACATCATCAAGCCTGTTTGGCCTCATTTTCTCCGCTAGTGGCCTCGAATCCATAGTTACAGTATAGCAGTCGCCAGGATTACCGGGGGATGCATCGGCGCCTGCCATTCGAAAACCGTCGTACAATCATTGAGACCATCAACTCTTTTAGGCATGCTCTATCGCCAGGCAGTTTCAAATTATTCGCCCTAGAGTTAGCGGAGGTCATGGCCGGACCGAGCCAGTTATGAGATTTTTCTGACTTGCGCAAATCGCTCATGTTTGATATATAATGGGTTTAGTATGTTATGAATGAAACAAAAAATGAAACATTTAAAACCATGATGCGACGTATATCAATAAACACAAAAAATTCGAAGGGTTTTACCCACCACTTCTTGCTGCCGTTGCTGGCGATTATCGCTGTTGGTTCAATCGGTGCGTATCTCGTTCATCGGGGCAATGCCGCGACTATACCCGGTCTTGCTGGACCTCGATCGACCAGTGAGTTTGTGTCGTTAGTCAGGGGGGACATCCAAGGCCGGCGTTTTGTCGGAGACGGAGGTGCATCGGTCAGGACAGGCCATGGCTATACCGTGAGTTTTTTTGGCGACACGGTTGTCTACAAGGCAGAGAACATCCCCAAGGCGTATTCTGAAGCGGCCGGCCAGCCTACCTACATGATGAGGAATAATATTCTTACGATTAGCCCCACAAGACAGGTGAAGAGTGTGGTTTCGAGCGCAGATTTGCTGAAACAGCAATCATTCATAGACGTTCCCCTCGATCAGCAGCTTCCTGGCGGGAAGAATTATTATTGGCCAAACGCCGCTGCCACTGATTTTAGCAGACGCGGAAAGGGCCGGACGATATATCTCTTTCTTGGGCAAATGCACTCTCCTGAATCGAGTTCTAGCAGCTTTAACTTTGAGTATGTACGAAGCCAACTGGCGAAGTACACGATTGATGACAAGGGTACGTTAAGACTTGTTGGCATGTATAAGCCTCCGACCTATCTGGCGGATACGAAGCCGATAACGTGGGGAACAGGCATGCTAATCCAGGGTGATTGGACGTATATCTATGGTTCGTATAAACCAAAAGGTGAGTGGATCTGGGGGTTTGATCACTACATTGCTCGGGTCAAAACAGAACGGATTGGTAGAGCCAATGAGTGGCGGTTCTGGGATGGGTCGAAGTGGCAGCCAAGTCAGATTGCCGCAAAGCCCATTATCGATAACTCTACTGGGACGGAAGGAGGGATAACGGTCTCCCGTACAAAGACTGGACAATATACGTTTGTCTATAAAAAGCACGGCTTTATTGGGAATGATGTGTATCGGGCGACTGCGACAGCACCTCAAGGCCCGTGGACGTTTAGCCCGGACATACTGAGCACGCCGTCACTACTTAGTGATACAGACTATACGTACTTGGCATATGAGATTCCTCTCGCGGGCGGTAAAAAGGGTGCAATTATTAGCCACGGTAGCAGTACTCCGGTGCCATTAGCCGAGCAGGGAATACACGCCCTCTGGTAGTCGAGTAATAGCTATAGAGCTAGCCCTGTGATGAGCTAGCTCTATTACCGCTGAGTTGCTTATGGATGACGTTTGTTTATAGCCTTACCACCATCCATTGGCCTGCCAAAAGGCGTATGCATTCTCCCATGAACCGTACCGCCTCTGAGCATATGACTCAAAGTATGCGTCCTGGCATGCATAATCTGCACCACACTGCGTGCGGAGAACGCCATTGCAGTCTTGCCCTATGCCATAGCACCCACTTGGGTTTGTTGCGTTAGGATTGTTTCCGCTCTCCTTGTTATATATGAATGCTTTTGCTGAGTTTGCGCTGACAGGGTAGCTAGTAGGAGTCGTCGGACGACTGTAGCCTTGTGTTGCTGGAGCCTGATAGGCGGTCTGTACCGGGACTACCACAGGAGGTTGGGGCAAGGCTCTTTCGACGAGCACTTCATCGGTCGCTGGGACCCTAATGTCCTGGCCAGGGTTGATGATATCTGGGTGCTGTATGAAGTCATTCGCGTTAAACAATCGAACCCATGTCGTATTGTTTTTTTCTGCAATGCTGCTGAGGCTGTCGCCTTCGGCAACTTTGACTATTACCCTTGTTGTTTCACTGGGCTTTTTTGCATCTTTGGCTGGCTCAGATACAGATTGGGCCAGCGTTTTTGACTCTTTATTGGTTACTGCTGCTGTGGCAGTATGTGTGACTGCCGTAGCAGACATAACGACAGCAAATGCTATCGCAGATAGTGCGATCTTTCGCATAACTGATAACTCCTCCTGCTGAATCCTCGTTGTACTTCTAGGGCGTTTAATTAGTATTTAATGTGTAAACAAAATAAGTGCTAGTTAATTGCTTTCGTTGCCTAGACGAGTGATTAAACATTCGCGCCAAACTCCACACAATGACTTTGGACACGTAAGTGAACAGGCTAGTTCATAAGCATTTTGGAGTCAAGCAAAATCAGTGCTAAAACCACAAATTACAGAGGCATTGAGACCGTTACTTTATTTACAACAAAGTGTGATATATATCACAACGCGTTCTCAGAAACATGTATATAGCGTCGCATCCGTAACTCGGATGCCCATATGTAGTAAATTGGCTACTTTGTTTTTGTCTTAATACGCCGAGCCAGACTGACAGCCCGGTCGGATTCATCTTCGATTTCGTGCCCCAGGATTTCTTCTATGAGGTCCTCTATCGTCACGATGCCCACGATGTGGTCATCGCGCTCCACACCCATAAGATGTGTTTTTGCTGTGATGAAGCGTCGAAACATGGTGTCGAGTGCTGTTCCGCTCCCGACGAGCTGCACAGGATGGAGATGGAGCTCATCAACTCTTGGCGGGTTATCGTCAAAATCAATATCGACGAGTTCTTTGACTAGCAGCACCCCAAAACATATAGTTTTTGCACTGTTGAATACGGGGAGCCGGCTGTGACCCGATGCCTTTATCTCGTCGATCAGCCTGTCATCGATAATCGTTTGAGGCTGTAATGAAAAGACATTTCTGATTGGAGTCATGATCCCGCCTACTTTTTTTTCACTGAGCTGGAGCGCTCCTCGAATAATCTCTACTTCATCCTCGTCCAGCTCGCTTTCCTTGGCGCCGAGATGTTCTGACACGAGTAACCCAAGCTCGTGGCGGGTGTGAAGCGGCTGTTTGCCGTGCTTGAAAATCTGGTCGAGCAGCAGTTGTAACGGTTTAGCGATGGGGTACGTGACGACGATCATAAGACGCAAGAGCCAGATTAGCCGACCGCACCACAATAGCGCATTCTGGGCAAATAGGGCTTGCGGCATTATCTCAGCGAAGATTGTCAATGCGAGCGTACTAATCACAACTGCCCACATTCCGCTGAGTTTTGAGTCAATAACGAGTGGTGTCAGTGAAGCGGCAGCAACATTGGTGAGCAGGATTGCAGCGAGTGTCAGGTGGGCTTTTTTGCGCAATGGTAGTAGCCATTTCGCATAGGTATTGCCGAGTTTTGCTTTGCGCCGCAAATCAGCTACTGATAAGGACATAAAGGCAACGTTGAGGCCTGAACAGACAGCTGCGGTGATTACGAGAGCGACGACCGATAGTATGGTTATGAGTATTTCCACTGGTATGAAGTTTATAGTATCATGCTTTCTACCCCTGTTGCAAGTCGGGATTAGCGAATGAGCAGGCACTGTAGCTCTCGTATCCCATCTCTTGTCTGCTCTTTGCCGCGATCTACACCGGAGCTACGAGCATCTTAGGCGAGCGTCCAGTAGTAGGACTGGTACCACGGAAGATCGTTTGGCTGTTACTCCATTTACCATATGTGGATGTATGGGGCTTCGCCTGGATGGCAAGGTGTGGTACAATAGTGTTTAAAGGGCGCGTCCTATTCATGTTAGGGCGCTTTAATTTATTATGACGTGCTATACCGTTTTAGAATTCGTACATCCCAGCCACCAGAGCAACTCTCTGCAAGTGCTCCGGGGCATGCGCTCAAGACTTTCTCGAGGCTCCAAGACTCGTCGAGTTCCTGCTGCACTCTTTCGGCGACAATTTTTTGATAGGAGAAAAATATGAGCACACAAGATCCTGCCAAAATACGTAATATTGCTATCATCGCCCATGTCGATCACGGCAAGACGACATTGGTGGACGGCTTGCTGAAGCAATCACATACTTTCCGGGATAATCAGGCAGAAATGAGCCAAGACCTTATCATGGACAGTGGTGATCAAGAGCGAGAACGTGGAATTACCATCACCGCCAAGGTTACTGCAGTTCAGCACGGTGACTACC
>JAGOTO010000016.1 GCA_018061705.1 Candidatus Saccharimonadota bacterium
GTAAAAACTCTTGAGGTCTATAATTTCTTTCCGCATACTCCCCATATTGAGGTACTCGCTGTTCTTGTGCGCAAGTAACTCCACTTGTGTTTCATTTTCCAATTGACCGACAGGGGTTTTGTCTTGCAGAGGGCAGCAGAGGGCAAATCATACTGCATACGAACCTACGTTTCGGGTGAATAAGCCTGTATACTTAAAACCTATGTCATACATGAGAGCAAGAAATCTGCCATATGTGCCGGGCCAAACGCAACCGTTTAAGGTTTCGCGCAGTAAAATCGAACTCTACATGCAGTGCCCGAGATGCTTTTGGCTTGACGTTCGGCGTAAGATTACGCGTCCAAGTAGCCCTCCGTTCAATATCAATAAGGCCATCGATGAGCTGTTTAAAAAAGAATTTGATCTGTACCGAGGACAAAAAAAACCACATCCCCTCATGCAGCAGTTTAAGATCGACGCTGTGCCGTATGCGCACAAAGATCTCGACATTTGGCGGCATAATTTTACTGGGGTAACAACACTTCACAAGGAAACCAACCTACAGGTATTCGGTGCCGTAGATGATGTCTGGGTAAATCCAGCGGGTGAACTGATCGTGGTCGATTATAAAGCGACAGCCAAATCTGCTCCGGTCACTGCTCTGGGCCCTGAAGGCGGCTGGCAAGATATGTACCGTCGCCAGATGGAGATTTACCAGTGGCTACTCA
The DNA here is from genome assembly GCA_018061705.1 of Candidatus Saccharimonadota bacterium. Next base: position 708 of record JAGOTO010000016.1, read on the forward strand.
AGCAAAATGGTTTCGCGGTCAGTGATACTGGGTATTTTGTGTATGCCACGGGTAACCCAGGCAAGGATGCATTTGACGGTATCGTTGAATTTGAAACACATGTATTCCCGCATCAGGGCAACAATGACTGGGTCGATCGAACGCTTCATCATATGAAAGCTTGTATGGATAGCGACGACATCCCACCTATTGGGACTGCTGCCATGGGCGGACCCTGTGAATTCTGTACCTATGCTCGTTCCCGCACTGAACTGACGATCGCAGCTATCCAGAATAAGAGCACTTAACTCTTGCCGGGTAACTCTGTATACTGGAACCATGTTAGACATACAGTTTATACGGGAAAATGCCGAATTAGTGCAGCGGAAGGCTCACGAAAAGGGATATGCGAGCGTCGATATATCGGAGTTACTTGCGACCGACGAAACAAGGCGAGCACAGCTGACTACGGTTGAAGCATTGCGAGCAGAGCGTAACGCACTGACCGATTCGATGAAGGGCCAAAAGCCAACATCAGCGCAAATAGAGCAGGGCAAAGCACTGAAGGAGAAAATTGCTGGTTTGGAAAATGAGTTGAAAGTTACAGAGGAGAAATGGCAATCCCAGATGCAATCTGTGCCGAACCCTGCCTTTGATGATGTGCCGCTCGGTGGAGAAGAGAAGAGCCTCGAGATCAAGCGCGTGGGAGAACAGAACAAAGGGGCAAAAGATCACCTGGATTTTTCTGTAGCCCGGGATTGGGTCGATTTTGAGCGTGGCGCAAAGGTTGCGGGCGCGAAGTTTTATTACCTGAAAGGTGATCTTGCGCTACTCGAGAATGCAATTACTCAATTTGCACTCGATTTTGTACGGCAGCGAGGCTTTGCCTATATGACGGTACCGCACATGGTTAGCACTCGGATTGCGGCTGGCGCAGGGTTTGCACCTAAGGGGGACGAATCAAGCAATGAATATTTTGTCGAGGGTGATGATTTGACGCTCATTGGAACTGCAGAGGCCCCATTGACCGGTTTCCATGCCGATGAAATATTGGATGAAGCGAACTTGCCATTGCTTTACGCTGGACTCAGCCCCTGTTATCGGAAAGAAGCCGGTACGTATGGTAAGCATACACGGGGGCTCTTCCGTGTCCACCAGTTTAATAAGCTCGAAATGTACGTATTCTGCTTGCCATCAAAAAGCAAAGAAATGCACCAGTTTATTCTTGACACAGAGGAGTCACTTTGGCAGGCTCTCGGCATCTCATATCATGTGATTAACATTGCTGCTGGGGATCTCGGTGCACCTGCTGCAAAAAAATACGACATAGAGTATTGGTCGCCTGTTGACCAGAAATACCGCGAGTTAACTAGCTGTAGTAACTGTACAGATTTCCAGGCTCGCAATCTTAATATACGAGTGCGTCGCCAGGATGGTACCATCGAGGTCGTGCATACCCTGAATGGCACAGCCGTTTCGCTCGCACGATCGCTGATCGCTGTAATCGAGCACTACCAAACAGAAAGTGGTACACTGAAAGTACCACGAGTGCTGCAGCCTTACATGGGTGGCAGGACAGAACTGTAAACAAAAGGAGCGATATGATCCATACGGTCAGCGCTGAGGGGTTTGACCTCACGCCTAAGCTGCAAAAGTACACGACGAGCAAGATCAGAGACATCGAGAAATACATACCTCGCAAAGCTCGTGAATCAGCCGTCCTTGCCGTTCATTACAAAACTTCCAAAAAAGGTCAAGACAAAACATGTACGTTAGCGCTCCAACTGCCTCAGGGAACGCTCTCGGTACACGAGACGACCAGCCACATGTATACGTCTCTCGACATCTCTGTAGTAGAAATGCGCCGTCAGCTTGCAGCGTACAAAGACAAACATAGTAAACATGGCTTGAGGCACCGTCTTGTGCGACGGCTTCGGCGACAAAAACAGGATTCCTGAGGCCGAAGGTACGATATCTGGCGATTTGTCGTCTAGGATAAGTCGTGGAACGAGTGCATCTATGCATCGACGTATTTTCGAGTACGAGAGTCTTACGATGAGCTGAAATTGGCTCTCGCCAAGCTTTGTAAAACAGGTTACAATAGTGGGTGACCAAATTCTACTGACCTATGGAGGGGAACAAAAGAATCATGAACCGAGTTTTAAAACGAATTCTGGGTGATCCGCAGGCAAAGACGATCAAACGTTTGCGAAAGCGTGTCCGTGCAATAAACGAGCTTGGCCCAAAATACGAAAAAATGACAGATAAACAACTCCGCGAGCAAACTGATAAGCTGCGAGGGCGATTGAAAAAAGAAACCCTTGACGGCATCTTGCCCGATGCATTCGCACTCGTCAGGGAGGCTGCGACACGTACGCTTGGGCAGCGGCATTACGATGTGCAGCTTATCGGTGGAATGGTGCTACACGAGGGTAATGTTGCTGAAATGAAAACGGGCGAAGGCAAGACACTAGTCGCGACTGCGCCGATGTATCTCAACGCTATCGGGGGCAAGGGCGCTCACCTGATCACTGTGAATGATTATTTGGCGCAGCGTGATGCAGGGTGGATGAGCCAGGTTTACCACTTTCTTGGTCTATCTACTGCTGTCATTATGGCTGATCACTCCTATATTTATGATCCAAAATTTACCAATGAAGAACATGAGGATGAACGTTTCCGTCATTTAAAGCCATGCAGTCGGCAAGAAGCGTATGCGGCTGATATCACCTACGGAACTAATAACGAATTTGGCTTTGATTATCTACGTGACAATATGGTTCGTGAGACAGACCAGCTTCGCCAGAGAGACCTTAACTATGCAATTGTTGATGAAGTTGATTCCATATTGATCGATGAAGCACGGACGCCGTTGATCATCAGCGCCCCAAGTGTGACCCCCGGGAATGCCTACCATCAGTTTTCTCGTACTGTGCTCCAGCTCAAGCCTACGCACTATGAAGTTGATGAGAAGCGCAAAACGGTCGTGCTCAATGATTCGGGAGTTGACAAGCTCGAAAAAGTCCTGGGCATCGATAATCTCTATGGAACTGAGAACATTCGGACGCTGTATCACCTCGAACAGGCATTGCGAGCCCAGACATTATTTCACCGTGACAAAGACTACGTCGTAACAAATGATGGTGAAATTGTTATCGTTGACGAATTCACCGGACGACTGCTGGCTGGCCGTCGGTACAACGAAGGACTCCATCAGGCTATTGAGGCAAAGGAAGGCGTTGAGGTGCAGCAGGAATCAATGACTCTTGCGACCATATCATTCCAGAATTACTTCCGTTTGTACGATAAACTTTCGGGCATGACAGGTACGGCAATGACGGAGAGTGAAGAGTTCCATCAAATATACAAACTTGATGTGGTGGAGATCCCGTCGAATCGAGGGATTGTCCGAGAGGACCGCACAGATCGAATCTATCGAAATGAATCCGCTAAGTTTAAGGCGATCGTCGAACAGGTTAAGGAGCTTCACAAATCAGGCCAACCCGTACTGATCGGAACGGCTTCAATCGAAAAAAACGAAAAGCTTGCCGGGTTGCTAACAAAAGCTGGCGTGCCACACCAAATTTTGAACGCAAAGAATAACGAGCGAGAGGCCAAGATTGTCTCAAAAGCGGGAGAGCAAGGCTCGGTTACTCTCGCAACCAATATTGCCGGACGAGGTACCGATATTGTGCTTGGCGATGGCGTCAAGGAACTAGGGGGTCTGTTTGTCCTCGGCAGTGAGCGACATGAATCAAGGCGTATAGATAACCAGCTGAGAGGGCGAGCCGGTAGACAGGGGGATCCTGGTGTTACGCAATTTTACGTGAGCACCGAGGATGATCTGATGCGGATATTTGGAGGTGACCGTATCAGCAAGGTCATGGATAGGCTGAAGGTTGATGCAGATGTACCGATTGAGAATCGAATGATCTCACGGAGCCTCGAGGCGGCTCAAAAAAAGGTTGAAGGGTTCCACTTTGATCAACGCAAAAATGTTGTTCAGTACGATGACGTCATGAACCGGCATCGCAAAGCAACCTATGCCATGCGCAAAGAGATCCTTCGAGCTGAGGATATTAGCAGACGGATCAAGGCCTATATCGACGAGGAGATTCGATTGTTAGCTGACTCTCCGCTCCGAAACACCGATGATTTTGAGCCGACCGTCAAAGAACTACTGCCCCTAGATGAACCTGCGCTGGACAGGGTATTCTCAAACTCTCCCGAAACAGTTAAGCCGGTATTGCTTGAGGAAGCTACCGAGTTGTACAAGGGACGTGAAGCGGCATTTTCTCCTGAGATTATGCGTAAAGTGGAGCGAGATGTTTACTTGCAGATTCTCGATAATTTATGGATGCAACATCTTGAAAACATGGATCATTTACGGGAAGGTATTGGCTGGATGAGCGTTGGGCAACGTGATCCTTTGGTTGAGTACCGTCGTCGAGGTCAGATAATATTTGAGGATATGCAACATTCATTGAGGCATGAGATCGTACGAGCAATCTTCCACGCTGAGCCTATAGAGATGAGCGCACTTGAACAGCCGGTTGAGACGGAATTGACCCGCGCTGCTCGTGGGTCTATCAGTAACGCTGCCGAGATCACAAACGACGCCCTGCAGTTTGACGAAGCGGACTTCACAAAAGCCAAAAAGACTGTCAAGGCGAAATCGAACGCAAAGGTACGAGCAAAGGCGAATAAAGCAGAGCGAACGCGCAAGGCGAAGGCGAGGAAACGGAGATAGTATCTCGGCATGTAGAGCAGATAGCACACAACACGTGCTGCCTACATCAGATGGACTACTGAAAGTTATATGAAGCATACGGTCGAGGAAGTAAGTCTTAAAAATGGCGCAAAAGGGCTGCTCATACATGTCTCTGATGCGATGGTTATGAACGTCTACATCAATTTCCGTGCCGGAGAATATCTTGTTGACCATAAAAAATGGGAAACACCTCACTTGATGGAGCACATACTTCTTGGAGCGAACGATGATTTCCCTCGAGCGCGTGATTTTCAGGCAGAGGTTGAAAAGAATGGGGCGTATAGTAATGCCTCGACAGATGTGTACGATATCGTTTATGAACTCGAGTGTGCAGACTTTGAGTGGGAGAGGGTGACGCGGCTGCTCAGGACGGCTATCGATAAACCGCTTTTCCTGCAGGAAGAGTTTGATGCTGAGTTTGGCAATGTAAGGGAAGAGCTAGCGGCACGTGCCAATAACCACTATCGTCAGCTCGGTGCCGAGAGCCGGAAAGCATACGGTCTAGCCTCCGAGACAGATAAGACCCGCCTCGATTTGATGGAAAATGTCACTCTCGATGACGTACGTGAACACTACCGCAGAACTCACACCACAGACAATATGAGATTTGTGATTGCCGGAAATATTGATAAACGTCGAGAGGCGGTCATACAATTGCTCGAAGAAATGCAGTTACCAAGAGGTGAGCGGTTCATTATGCCTGATGAAATGGTCAGAACGCTGAAAAAGCCTGTTTGTATACCGAATAAGACAGTTGATACGCTATATTTTTATATAGACACTTTTCTGGGCCGGCGCCTGGAAGAGCGTGAATTAGACGCCCTTAGTCTCGTGAATGCACTCCTGACCGAAACGTTGTACTCAAAGATTCTCGGCACAGCCCGCGAAAAAGGCCTGGTCTACGGGATGAGTAGCGGGTTTCAGCAGGTTAAACTGAGCAGCAACCTTTGGTTTGGTAGCCAGGTGTCGGTAGCAAATGCCCCTGCATTATTTGATATCATCGTAGAACAGCTCGGTAATCTCTTTAGGGGAGAACTTGCCGAGGCAGATATTGCCGCTGCGCAGGCCTACGCCATTGGTCGATACCAAAGAAGTGCACAGACTGTTGCCAGTACAGCTGGTGGGTACACGGGGAGGTACTTTTTTGATGATTATATTGATGATTATTATGCGATTCCGGAACGAATCCAGTCCGTTAAAAAGCAAGATATCGTTGATGCAACGAGGGCTATGTTTGCCGATGGTATCGGAGGCCTTGGCATATATGGCGCCACAACCCCTAAGCTCGCTGATGAACTCAATAATCAACTCGTCACGCTTTGGCGGCAATAGGACGTTGTTATGACGAGTGACTTGATGCATCGCGCCAAGACGCTTCAGAGTGCGGTCAAGGATGCACGCGATCGCATAGGTTTTGAGTCACTTCTCGGACGTAAAGAAAATCTTGACCGACAAATTGGTGAGCCAGATTTTTGGAGTGATCCTGCATCAGCACAGAGTATAGTAAAAGAGCAGGCAATTCTCGAAAAAAGACTGCGCCCTTGGCGAGAGATACAACAAACACTCGAAGAGTCATTGGAGCTACTAGCAATCGGGGACAAAAGTATAGATACAGAAATCGAATCCCAGGTGAAAATGGCCGAAAATTCGTTTGCCGAACTCAAGGAAGAGCTGAAATTTTCGGGGCCTTACGATGACCACGAAGTTATCATGAGCTTACATGCTGGTGCAGGTGGCGCGGACGCGCAGGATTGGACGGGCATGTTACTTCGGATGTATACACGATGGGCTGAACAAAATAGTTACTCAGTCCTACTCATTGATGAAGCTGCCGCGGACGAAGGAGGAATCAAAAGCGCGACACTCGAGATAGCAGGGGTATTTGCGTATGGAAAATTGAAGGGGGAGCATGGGGTGCACCGGCTAGTTCGTCTGAGTCCATTTAATGCTGAGAGTCGCGAAACTAGCTTTGCCAAGGTGGAGATTATGCCCAAAATCGATTCACCAGAGACAGTCGAGATCGACGAAAAGGATTTAAAAAT
>JAGOTO010000017.1 GCA_018061705.1 Candidatus Saccharimonadota bacterium
TTGCATCCCCATACGGCCAAGGCCGTGAACTGCTAGTTTCATGCTATGGTATCCCTCACGTGTTTATATAATCATTATAGACGGTGACATCGGCAATGTCATAGAGGATTTTTGCAGGTAGAGATTCTGTCGGTTCACTATTTTGGGCGAGTCGTTCGAGTGCTGCTTGTTTGTGTACGCCATAGGCGAGGACAAACGCATGATCAATCTTGGTCAGGAGGGGCACGCCTAGTGTCAGGCGCTCATAATCATCCCAGCCATAGCCGATAGCGGTGGAGACCGTATCTGTTAGGGCAGGACTACCAGGTAAAAGCCCAGCGGTGTGCCCATCAGGACCTATCCCTAACGTCGCAATGACTACATCCGCCTCTGCGAAGGCATTTTGGGCAAGCCTGGCATAGTCACTTACTGTTTCAGCCATGGGTTGGTTGTTTGCGAGAACATCGATCCACGAGGCAGACCCGGGGTCAAACCCCGCCTGCCTCATCTGTTCGGTATTTGAGTCCTTGTGGCTAAGTGGACCGTAGCGTTCATCGACGGGTATAATCGTTAGAAACTGCATCGAATCTGGCGTAGCAGAACGTACCTGATCCAACACTGCTATCTGGGCGTTGATAGCTGAACCACCCGATGTCAGCCATAGGACAGGCTTGTTGAGTTGCAAAGATGCCACGATTGTTTCTGATATCGTCCGAATTGCAGCGCCTGGTGGTTGGGTAGTAAACTTCATAAATATCCTGGCAGGAGAGACAGGACTCGAACCTGCGACCCTCGGTTTTGGAGACCGATGCTCTACCAACTGAGCTACTCTCCTTTATTAGTTTCAAAAAGTACTTTTGGCATAGGCACAATAGAGCTGTCCGTGCCACAAGCTTTTTGGCTGCTTCATTCTCTCGCTACTTCCGATGAGAAGGAATGAACAGATATGATTATACAGTCCCGGGAGAAAATTTTGAAATGCTAATCATGCCGTCTTGGCTCGACATACGAGGCCTGATCGCGGTCATGGCCTGTAAGTTCTGATAGTATGCGTAAGAAAAGGAGCTCCCATAGAGCTCCTTTTCTTTTCGTGCGCGCCCACCCGCGGCGGGTGAAGCGTCCTTGATAGACCACCGCTCATCATACCATCTGACAGTGGGGCATGATTTCGGCACAGTACCTAAATGTTTTTGAAGGTTTTTGTTTCAAGCGCCGCTTTTGCGCACGAACTATTGAGAATCATAAAGCTTATGCTGCATCTTGTCAATGTTTATCAGCTCAGTTCGAAGTTGCTGTATGGGCCGGATTTGCGAGTACACTGTATCGTAATCATCTTGCGATAGCTCGGCCCTGGTTTGTCCGTTGTATCCGTCAGGGCAAAAGATGCTGTCCCAGCCATTTGCAAAACCCTGAGATCCTCTGGGATGGACGGCAATCTCACCTCGAATCTCTCCATGTATAGTCATCATAACTTCTCCGTCATATATACCAAAGTAGGCTTGTGCTGTGGCACGTCGAGAAGGCAGCCCATCGGCCATCCGACAGAGGTTCTCTAGCCCATCTTGCGCCTGAATAAAGAGTTTAATCATGGGGCCGGGTAGACCATTCAAAGAGTCGAACCACATGCTTACATCATCAACGAGCACAGGCTTTTTCACCGCTTCGTATGCCTGCTTGGCCTTGTGTGTCACAACACGTTCAGGATCAACAGACTGAATTTCTTCAAGCTCTAGCGCAATATGCGAAAGATCTATAGCCAGCAAACGATTTAGGTGGTGAACCTTGTCCAGATTACTCGTGATAAATATCGGTAGAGTTTTCATAGTAATCCTAAAAACTCAGTTTCATTCAGAATCTTGGTGCCGTATGCTTCGGCTTTTTTCAGTTTACTTGTGCCAACCTTCCCTCCCGCCACCAGGTATGTTGTGTCCTTTGCGACTGCGGTCTGAAAGCTACCGCCGAGGTCACGGATGCGTTCGGCGGCTTCTTCACGACTGAGGCTATCAAGCGTGCCGGTGACCACAAAACTCATGCCACTGAGCTTGCCCGATCTAACTGTGTGACGAGGCTCTACCCCGATATTTTTGAATTTGGTCAGTAGGCTCAAATTATCATCATCGGTGAACCATGCAGCAATACTTTCGGCTACAACTTCTCCAATACCGTCGATCGCCACCAGTTCTTCCATAGTGGCTAGAGAAAGCTTTTCGAGTGAACCGAAATGGTCAACCAGATCAATGGCAGTCTGAATGCCGACGTGCCGAATGCCGAGGCCATAAAGAAATCGTTCGAGCGGTGGCGTTCGTTTACTCGTAATGGCGTCAACAAGCTTCTGCGCGGACACTTCTGCGAAGCGGTCGAGCCGTAAGAGTTGACCAACGGTCAAGATATAGATGTCCGCAAGATCTTTGACGTAGCCTGCGTCGACAAGAGCAACAACGTTCTTCTCTCCAAGCGTATCGATGTCAAGGGCTCCCTTTGACGCGTAGTGTTCGAGGCTTTTTTTGAGTAAAACATCACTGCTTGCCCCAAGGAGTCGATAGGCGACTTCGCCGTTGTTTCTTTCAAAAACAAGTTCTGGGTATTGTCGCGTCAGCTCTGACTCGAAGTCCAGTGGTTTGGTATCTTGGGGCCTGAGTTCGACCAGGACTCGCTGAACTTGCGGGATGATGTCGCCGGCCTTGTAAATAATAACCGTATCTCCCCGGCGGATATCTAGACGTGCAATCTCGTCGGCATTATGAAGCGAGGCATGTTGTACGGTTGTGCCCGCAACCTGAACTGGATCAAAAACCGCCACTGGTGTTGCCACGCCAGTGCGCCCTATTGAGATGACGATATCTTTCACAATGGTGGTAGCTTCCTCGGCGGCGTACTTGTAAGCAACCGCCCCGCGTGGAGTTTTGCCAACTATCCCGAGCTGATCATAGCGGCTACGCTCATTCACCTTTATGACAAGCCCATCGGTATTAAAGGGCAGGGCCAGGCGCTTGGTATCCCACTCATCGGCGAACCGCATGACTGCAGTTATGTCGGGCAAGACAGGCGCGTGCATGTTACAGGCTATGCCGAGCCCGGCCATTGCATCATAGGCGTATCGATAAGTTGGGATTTCGTCAGGGTTGTCTCTGAGCAGGTCATAGCCACGAAAGTTGAGTGGCCGCCGAGCTACCAGCTTTGGATCGAGTTGCCGGATCGTGCCAGCGGCAAGATTCCGTGGATTTGCAAACTCCGGCTTCCCCGCTTTTCTTTGACGCTCGTTGAGGGCGGAGAATTCACGTTTGAGCATGATAATTTCACCGCGGATTTCGGTGCGCCCCTGGAGAAAATGGGCAAATTCCTTTTCGTTTCTCAGGCTGAGGGGGATGTTTTGGATCGTGCGGATATTTGTGGTGACATCCTCGCCAACTCGGCTGTCCCCGCGAGTGACGGCTTGCACGAGCAGACCGTCCTCATAAATGAGCGAACATGCCAGACCGTCCATCTTGATATCACAAAAAAAACCTTGTGTTTCGCCTGGCAGGAGCTTATCGATTCGTTTGATCCAGGCTTCAACTTCGGTCCGATTAAAAACGTCCTGCAAGCTGATCATTGGAATGCGGTGGGCAACTTTCTGAAATGCATCGAGCGCGACACCTGCAACGCGTTGGGTCGGGCTATCGGCAGTCACTAAGTCTGGGTAGAGCGCTTCGAGCTGAGCTAGTTCGTGCTTTAAGCTATCCGCAGCAGCTTCACTCATGACTGATTGGTCAAGGACGTGGTATTGGTACCGGTAATCGTCTATCACAGACCGTAGTTGCGCGATTCGTGCAATAGCCTGCGATTTTGGCAAGGGGCTCATCCGAGCAATTCTCTGTATAGATGGTATACAAAGCCGTGGATGGCCGGGAACCATCCAACCGAAACAACAAAAAACACCCACGACGCCACTGGCGTGAGGAAAAGCAAGAACGGTAGCACCAAGATACTAGTGGCCACGATAATGCTGACAAGCAGAAACATCAGCTTCCGCCAAACAGCGAGCCGACGATACCGCACAAGGTTATTGGCGCTCCGGATGGCCTGCACCGGCCCCATATCTGGGAGCGTAACAACGTATAATGCGATGATAGAGCCTGTCAACATGCGCAAAGACCATAACACAAGCAACAAGCATATCGCTACCGCGACCAACTTCTCCCAAGCCTGGACGGCGAGACCGGCCCCGATAGCGTTGTTGTAGACAAGAGAGGCGAAGCTGAGGGGCAAAAGTTGGACTCCAATGATCACCAATACGAGCAAAAATGGAACAAGCGGCGTCATACCCTTGTACAGTGCAGTTTTGGTTGTCACTCTCTTTTTGGCGTAGAAATTTCGGAGTGCCCAAATAAATGCGAGACTAAAGATCACGAGAACTACAGTTTGGTAGATAGTCGCTTCGGCCGACGAGTTTCGATTACCTTCGCTGAAGAGAAAACTGAGCTGCAGTACGGTGCTCTGTGCCTTGCCGACATTTCCAGCAAATACGCTATCCAACAGTGTCTTGATGGTCGAGATATCCTGGCTGACCGAGAACCCGCGCACGAGCAGTAGCATGGCGATTCCGTATAGTGCGGTGATCGATACCACCACCTTAGGATGAATTCGTAATTGTTGTAGGCTTTGGCGCAAAATTATGCGCGCCTTTGGTAAGGGGGCTGGCGGTGCATGTGGCCGACGCCACGTTGATGGTCGACGCCAGCTTCTGGGCGTGGGCTTAAGCCGACGTGAATCTTGAGCAGTCTGGTCCGTCTGAGCTCGCGGGGTACCGAGCATACGCGAAGGCACTGACTCGGACTTTGAGTTCCTTTTCTTTGGGTGAGACTGATTTTTTGCCACGCTTATTCTCCTTACACTCCAGTATACCTTAGACCAAACTGAGCGTTATACTGCCCAGTAGTTGCCGCTACAAACCATAGCAGCATGGTATCATAAGCGCCATGAGATTGGTCCACGTACCGGCGAATCAGCCAAAGTCAAAGGGTAAACCATTCTACCTCAAACGGCGGGTGTGGTTTCTTGTCCTCGCCAGTCTGCTCGTAGCTACGAACTACCTGCGTCCATTGCCTCCAGCGCAAGTTGAAGTGTCTCTCCCTAGGGTACCAGCACCAGTGCCAGTAGAATTGAACTGGCCCGAATTTGGACAAGCTGCCCTAGTGGCGGATGGCTACGGTGAGCTCGGGACGAGTGGATCGATCACTCCTCTCGCGACTGCCAGTATTGCGAAAGTTATCACCGCTTTATGCGTACTTGAGAAGCACCCTATCCCGGCTGGCTCTCAAGGCGAGTCTATACAGTTTTCAAGCCAAGATGTTCTTTTGTACCGTGAGCAGATCTCGCAGAATGGGTCGCGCCTTCCTGTCTACGACGGCCAACGGATGAGCCAGTACGAAGCACTTCAGGCGGTGATGGTGCCCTCGGCAAACAATATCGCCGATAGTCTGGCGATTTGGGCCTTTGGTAGTCTTGACAGTTATGCCAAGTATGCAAACTCCTACCTGCTACGCCACGGCTTAGTCAATACTCGAGTTGGCACAGATGCAAGCGGTCTTGATCCGTCGACGAGGAGCACGGCAGAAGATCTTGCACGCTTGGGCCTCATCGCCACGAAAAACCGCACACTCATGGAGATTGCAGGTCAGAAGTTTGTCAGTTTTAGCTATGGCGGCGATTACGATAATTATAATCGTGCGCTCGGCACACATGGTATAACGGGACTAAAAACTGGCAACAACGATGAGAATCCTGGAGCGCTCCTCTTTACTGCCGTCTCACCGTCGGGGCCGTCGATCAAAACCTTGAGCGGAGCAGTTATGGGTGCGAGCGACTTGTCGACGGCGATCGCAGCAGCTCAACGACTTGTAGAGAGTGCTTCGGATGATTTCGAGCAGATTGTCTATGTCGAGAAGGGTGACATCGTCGGTGAGCTTCGGACGGCATGGGGTGAAAAATCGATGCTTGTGGCTGAGCGTGACATGATCTTGGACAGGTGGAGGGCACGCCCCATAACAACGAAGGTAGTGCAGACAGCGGGTGATGGAACGTCCAATTCAAGCATTGCTCGGGTCGAGGCTTTTAGTGATACCTCGCGCGCAACTTCGGGCATACAGAGCAAAACGAATGTCAATGGTCCAAGTGCCTGGTGGCGTCTGACACATATTCGCTAAACCGCCACATACCTCAGGTTGTTGACTCACCCAGAATCTCGCAGTAGTTTTAGGTGAAGCCTGTACCTGGTATAGTGAGTGCGATGAACCAAAAGGCAGACTTTAACCCAGGATTTTTTCGAGGTAACCGCGATGTACTGCGAGACTCGCTGCACTTTGAAGCGCCTGTGATCGTCACCGCACATGGTTTGCTGCAAAGGAGTCATGATACGACATTTCCTTTTTCTCAGGATAGAAATTTCTGGTATTTGACGGGCCTAGACGAACCAAATTTGTCACTCGTTATCGACGGCCCAAGCGAATTCCTGATACTGCCTGAGGCCGATGCTACCAGAGATATTTTTGATGGTGCAATCGACCTGGCGGCGCTGTCAAGCAGCTCGGGAATTGCCGAGATCATGAATTATCGTGATGGATGGCGCCGTGTCTACGCATTGGCACGAAAAGCCAACGCTGCAAACATCTGTCAGAGCAGCACTCCCTATCAGAAAATGTTCGGGGTCTATGTGAATCCGGCTCGACGAGCGCTTATGAGCCGACTGCGCCGGCATGTTCCTGGCATCAAGCTGTTTGATGTCCGTGCCCAGCTTGCGTTCCAAAGACAACATAAACAAACGGCTGAGATCGCCGCAATCAAACGCGCTGTGGCTATCACGACCGAATCATTTGATGAGATATCGCGGAACAATCAATTAAAGCGCTACGGATATGAGTATGAGCTTGAAGCGGCCATAGGCTGTGCATTTCGAAACAGAGGTGCCCAGGGACATGCCTACGCACCGATTGTAGCAGCCGGAAACAGTGCCACAACGCTTCACTACACATTGAACGAGAGCGAGATCCAAACTGCCGATTTACTCGTTGTGGATGCTGGTGCTGAGTACAGTAATTACGCTGCCGATATCACCCGTACAATCACTCAAAAGCCGTTGCAAGGTCGCCGTAAGGATATATACGATGCTGTTATATCTATTCAAAAATATGCCGTATCGCTTTTAAAACCGGGAGTTTTTCTGCGAGATTTTGAGGCAATGATTGTCGCGGAAATGGGCGTTCGGTTGCAAGAGCTTGGCCTCGTCGTCGACCCAGCTGATACAGAGCAGGTGAGGAAGTATTACCCGCACGCAACCTCTCATTTTCTTGGGCTTGATGTTCATGATGTCGGAGATTACCGATTGAGCCTTGCTCCAGACATGGTTTTAACCTGCGAACCGGGTATCTATGTACCAGAGGAGGGGATCGGGGTCAGGATTGAGGACGACATACTTATTACATCGGACGGCAATCAAAACATGAGCGCGAATTGC
>JAGOTO010000018.1 GCA_018061705.1 Candidatus Saccharimonadota bacterium
TAGCTACGCAGCGCCTTATCTGTCTCAAAAGCGACACCATATACGCGTTGCATTTGCGGATTGGACTCCTTGCCTCGCCAGTATGCCCCCGCAACACGCATGAGTTTGAATGCTCCAACTTTATCAGTCGACTTAACGTGCGGGCCGCGACAGAGGTCAGTAAATTCGCCGTTACGGTAAAACGACACATTCTCCACCTTGCTTTCACCATCTGCCATAACCCCGAGCGTATCTGCATCGATATCTTTTGCGACCGTCGTACCTTCACGCTGGAGATCATTGAGCAACTCTTCTTTGTAGGGCTGCCTGTGCTGGCGCGCCCACTCAACAGCCTGAAATACCGGCATCTCGAGGCGTTCAAACGGTTGTGCTGCGGCAATTATTTCGCGCATTTTATATTCTATCCGAGGGAAGTCCTGTTCGCTAAGCTTCACTTCAGGACCAAGATCTACGTCGTAGTAAAACCCACTTTCTACAACTGGGCCCACCCCCAGTCTTACTTCTGGCCAGATATCTTGAATTGCCGCCGCCATAATATGAGCCAGGCTATGTCGCATGGCGTACAGATTTTCGGTGGTATCACTCATATCATTCTCCTTTACGGTCATCCCTGCCAGATCATCGTGTGGGCCGAATATCGGTCAACTACGCACAGGATGGCTTAGTATTTCATATATAAAAACACGCCGATTAGATGTTTCCATCCTCTCTTGCGTGCTTGGGCCCCTACTTGTGTCCCAGTGCGGGGGGTTCCACCTAAGCGTTTACTCTTGCAACTCTAGTTATCGTACTCTGTTGCCACACCGACGAAGCTCTGTGGTTGGTGAGTCCACTTCCCTGCTTAATTGGTAGTATACACCCCGAGTACAGTCACAACAAAAACTAAAAACGCTTGGGTGCTCTCGCAAAGACAACCAAGCGTTTTCTAGTTCGGTAAAACCTCTCGGCAAAACCTCACCTCAAATGCTAGTATACACGGCCTAGCTCCATGATGCTAGTACTTTTCTGGACTTTTTGGGCACGATACTGTGGATAAGTGGAAAACTCTGATTCGAGCTAGGTATACCGTATATGCTATCCTGCACGAAACGCTCAGTTTTAATGTCAATGGATTCTATGACAGTTGAAACCTTCGGTACGATTTGATATAGTTTCATCGGTTGAGACTGCCCAATCGGGCGATTAGCTCATTTGGCTAGAGCGCCACATTGACGTTGTGGAGGTGATAGGTTCGAATCCTATATCGCCCACCACGAGAAAAGGTCAGCGATGCTGGCCTTTTTTCGTGACTAGATAAGTGAATTTAGCTACATACAATACACTACAGAGATAGAGTGCACCTCAATCTACCCGGAGGGATGCTTGGCGATTCTCGACATTGAGTAACAGTGACTCAAATCTAGTGAAGGGCTCGACTCTTGAGCAAGTCGATATATTCAACCCGCACAGCCTATTATATACCGCTCATCTCTGTTATAGCGCTTATGTATATAATGTTTATGCTTGACATGCAAATATTGACTTGCTACACTTACTGGCGTTAAACGAGGTGTTTCGGTGAGTACAAAACAACCAAGCTCATTACAGAGCTTCCAGTTGTTTTATGAAGAACTCCCGAGCGTAAAGCGAGTAGTTCGATTACGCCGGGTAAGGACTGCATAGGTACAGGCCCTTCTCATAGAGCAATGCCCAGTCACAAAGAGTGGCTGGGTTTTCTTTTCCACTGATTTTGTGAGCTTATCCACTAGTATTATCAACTGCGTTATGTCAATATGTAGCCATGGTATGTCTCTACTGTGGCGGAAAAACGGCGGTTATCAACTCTCGGCCCCAAAAGCGTCGTAATCAAACGTGGCGACGGCGTTCGTGTACACGCTGCGGCTCTGTCTTTACGAGTATTGAGTCCTACGACCTAACGCAAAGCATCGTCGTCGGCAGTCTGGGAGGCCGTCCTGTCGGTTTTAACCGCGATAAGCTATTTGTGAGCATCTATGCTGCTCTGGGCCATAGAAATGACCCGACGAGCGATGCTGCCGCTCTGACCGAAACGATTATCACTCACCTGCTATCATCTGAAAAGACTGTGCTTGTACAAAAATCCGATATCGTCCTCGTCGCGAGCAAGGTTCTCGGCCGGTTCGACCAACCAGCCGCCACTTACTACGCTGCTTATCACAAACCGGCACAGGCATAACAGGGGCTCAAAGCTTCGTTTTGACCTCGCCACCCACGCCTTCACTCACAACAGCCTTATCGGTAACGTCAAACTTAGATACGTATTTTCCGAGCATCAATCGAGTCTGTGAATATAAGGCTGCAAACGAGTTAAAAACGATCGTGGTCACCGGAAGGTACAGCCATTGTATGACCATAAAGATTGACCGATGCCTTCGGTAGCGGGCGGGCTTAGGCGGCAGGGTCCGAAGCGACAAAAACACCGTCACCACCGCCATACCGAGTGCAACAGTCTGTATCCTGCTCACGATCACAGGAAGCTGCAACGCACCGTAACTAGTTGGATGAAATAGTACAGGGATAAATCCACCAAAAAGCACCAGGAGCGGGGCTGCAGCCCAACTGACATGTCCCTCAAGCAGCCGCCACGTTTTTGCTATTAGATCAAACCTTGGTACAGTGTTTTTTCTGAAAAATCCCATATGGACGACGTATGCGATGTCTGAAGCACCGTATGTCCACCTGCGTATTTGCAGAAACTGCGCACGCAATGTTTTCCAGTATGTATCAGATAGCACAGCGTCTTGGTAGATTGGCAGATGGAGCGGCAAAACACGATAGTTGCCTTCAAAGCGGAAATACGATCGCCAAAACTGGTGTCCATCTTCTACGATGGTACGGACGCTCCAAAAATCGGTTTTTAGGAGGGCAACCATTGGCTGTGCGTGTGCAGAAAAATTTCGCAGGGCGTGCGACCGGAGCGATGTAACAAGGTGAAAGATTGAGTTGCCTGTTGCGAGTACTCGCATCGGAGCAGGTGCATCCCATATATTGTTCGCGAAGAGCGCAACCGGCTGAAACGACGAGTGGATTGGATCTGGGCATACGATATAGGCGTAGCTCAGTGCTGTCAAATAGTTTGGGTCTGGACGATTATCGGCATCAAGTGTCGTGACGAGTACACGCAGGGGATCGATACCGTGGCTCTCGAGATATCTTTGGAGCTCCCGCCCGGCGTAGGTTACATTGCCCCCTTTACCGATTATCTCACCTGGAAGGTTTGCGGGGTGTTCGACGGCAAATGCATCCAAAAACTTCCCCTTGTACTGGCTGATTAGGTCTTGTGACTGAATCCGGGTTGGCTCTCCAGCTCTCCCCTCGTAGGCTAGAATGAGGATAACCTGTTTCATATCATACGCAGACGATAGGACTGCTTCGATTGTCGGTTGTAATACATCACGCGACTCCTTATAGGTCGCAATGACGACTGCATGCACGAGCTGGTCCGGCTGCATAAGTAGCGGCCTTACCTCTGTCCCCTTAACCGCGATCTCATGCCAGTGTGGCCTCTTTGACTGGGGAGCGATGACCCCCTGCCCGAGTTCTCTGAGCAGTGTCGGCCAGGGGAGTTTCTGGTGCTGCTTCATTGTCCGATACCCCTGCATCGAACGAATAGCGCCAGCGACACCCCGAGAGAAATTGATCAGGACATACACAAACATAAAAAATGCTGCCAGTTTGACATTGATCAGACTGAGCACAAAAGGCACGGCCAACAGGGACCAACTGAGGGCTCCGGGGAGTATTTCAAAGAATCGGTAGTGCCCCTTGCGTTGATTTTCAAAGGGAATTTCGATATCTGATGACATCCGATCGTGTTTCGTTGTAGTGGGTCTCATTTTAGCGCAAGGTTAGGAGTGAATTACTGACAACTATCAGCAACACCATTAGAAATGTCGTGAGCGCCAGCAAACCAAGAGAAAGCGCCCGCCGAATTGGATACGCTCGGTAGCTGAGCGTCAGGCCAAAAAACAGTAGGACCAGTGCTGCAACCATGAAACTTGCGATATCCCACACCGTACCCTGCGTATAACCATCAATCCCGAGTGACGATCGATAGGATATTATGTAATTCGCAGTTCCCTTGCTCGCATTTATCTTGAGCAAAACTAGGACGCATGCCATAAGTGCAAGGAATGTATTGATGCTCACGAGCAAAAGCGCGCTGCGATCTTCGATAAATCGTTTGGTAGAAGCCATGATGCTGACGATTATTGTAGCAGAGGCAGGACGTGGTGCATACACCCGAAACCCCGTGGTATACTAGTGCCTGTCAGAATGGCTATACATGCCACCTTAGCTCAGTTGGTAGAGCGGCGCATTCGTAACGCGCAGGTCAGCAGTTCGATCCTGCTAGGTGGCTCCAGATCGCCTCTTGGATGAGGTTAGCGGGTGTCGTATAACGGTCATTATGTAGCCTTCCCAAGGCTGAGACGGGGGTTCGACTCCCCCCACCCGCACCAAAAATGAGTTCGAGCCTTACTTGTGCCAATGAATACAACGTATCTCAGTTGCTTCTGCATTTTAAGCATTCACGGGGCATCACAGATACTCCAGACTACAAAACCACGGATACGCCTCATTTTGGTTTTGGACAAAACAAAAACGGGGTTGAATGCCCCGTTTTTTGATAAAAAGAGTAGCTTAGTCTTTTTTCTTATCCATACGATCAAGCTTTGCGATGTGCACAACCTGGTACACCACAAACGCTGTCGCAAGCAGCGTAATAACCGCACCGAGGATTGCTCCCCATCCAAATATGAGGTCTTCCCCTCCACGACTCAGTCCAGTATTCCACTCGAGACCGTTCAGGTCGGCGCCACCAAGGATGAACCCTACTATAGGACTGATGAATTGATCAACGATCTCTTTCACCGCTGCGCCCGCTGCCGTACCTATCGCTAATCCAACCGCCAAACCGACAACACCCTGCTCTCGCACAAAATCTACGAAGCCTTTTGCATGATTTGCCTTTGCCATGTGTATTCCTTCCTTATTACCTCTGTTGTAAATCGAAGTATACGATACCGTTTTTTAAAGCGCAAGAAGAAAATCCGACCCCAGCGGTTTTGCCCAAACCAATCAATAACCCCAGTTATGCCTAATCACATTGCTTGGTTCTTCCAGCCGAATTTATAAGAAGACGCCAAGTAAAATGACCCATACGTTTCGGAATGGGTCATTTTACTTGGCGCGCCCGACCGGATTCGAACCGGCGATCTCCTCCGTGACAGGGAGGCGTGATAGGCCTCTTCACTACGGGCGCACGAATCTGCACATACATTGAGAACAAATTTTGTGCTGTTTCAATATCGTAACAGGGGTAAGTGTAGCAAGTCGCTCAACAAAATGCAACTATCTCGACTGGTCGACCTTTACGAAGTAGCGCGGCGGATCCGTCTTCTTCAGCGGCGCAACATATGACTGGATATCTCTGAAACGGATCTGGATATGTGCAGCCTTATATTTACCATTGTCTACGGCGACAAGCTTAACGATCTCAAAAGCATTTTGCGTCGTAATGATGTCCGATACCTCACCGGGCTTCATTTTTGCTAATGCACTCACGATAATCGGCGGGACTTCCTGGCTGCTCAAGCTGATTGCTGCATCGTTGTACTGACCCCCATTTGACTTGGTATCAACGTCATCGGATACCTGAGAGGCCAGGTTGGCGAAATCACCACCAGCCCTGATCTGTACCAAAACGTTTTGCGCTTCGGCGTATGCAGTTTTGTCAAGGGCAGCGGCAACTTTCTGGGCTAATATCTCCTGCCTCAACTCTTTACGCAGGTCGCTCAGTGACCAACCAAAGAACTTTTTGGTGACGCTCGCCAGCTCTTCGTCGCCGCTCCCGAGTTGGTTTTGAGCCCTCAGAGTATTGATCGCTTTATTGACATCGTCTTCCGTAACTTTCACATTATTTTTTGCGGCCAGTTCCTTAACATAGGCCGCCTCAACGACTTGCTCCATCGCTTTTGGCTTAAAGGTCTTAAGCTGAAACGCTCCCGATTCGGTGCCAAAATCGACGTTTTGCTGGGTCTGGTAATAATGCATGTAACGACGAAGCTCAAAAAGGTAGCTCTCGTACGAAACCCATCGATCGTCTACTTTTGCAATCGGGAGCGGCATAACCTGCGTGACCCGATACATAAATGACGAGGTTGCCTGCCAGCGGTACAGGCTGAGCATGGTATATATGATGAATCCAATGATGGCAGCACCAAGCAGTGAGGTGGATACGACGACGATACGATGCTTCGAGTGCTCGAGAGGATACTTGTATTTTCGCGCACCCTTGAGGACTGTCTCACGATGCTCTGCGACAGTCTCGTTGGTAATACGGGGTACTTCCTTCAGAGCGTTTTCGGTTGTCGTTTTTGACGAAGGTCGTTTGAATCTTTCGGCGACCGGTGGCAAAAATGTACGCACCTTCTGAATACGAGGTGTCGATGCTCTCTTAGTACGCTTGGGTGATCGTTTAATCTGCATGGTGCTCTCTACGCGCTTCAGTCGCCTGAGCTTGCGGCGTAATTCCCTCTTTCTTCATAAGTTCTACGATCTTCCGCTGCACTTTAGCCGGATGGTGAATATGGTGAAGCTTCGTATCGCCGATGAACGTCTGTAAGATAATTGTACCAAATCCTAACAGTGTTTGCTCAATTCCCTTTATGACATAGTTGACCGACTGAACGAGGTTGAGCGGAATATCTGAAACGGCACGATGGAAGAAACCTTTTTGTTTAATGATTATGAACCTCTGATCTGTCAGGACATACACACTAAAATGCCAGCTCATCCAGTACGGAAACATTATGATCCCGGAAAGCACTAAGCTCGCCAGAAAACTTAGGTAGAAAAACGTAAGTGACGGTGGATTTTCTGGATTAGTAAACGTCATGATCAAGGTATACAAAGGCCCGGCAAGCAGCCCGAATGAGCTCCAAATAAGTCCCTTTCGCATTACGATCGGATGTTTACGGAAAACAAAGAGCACTTCTTCATCATCGTACTGATCTTCAAAATATCGCGGGTGCCCTGCGGCGGTGTATTTTGATTTTTTTTGTGGCATAAGCGTATTGTATCAGAAATCAATCACTGTCGCCCCTCGGGGGTGCTCTGGGGCTTCACCGAGATTGATTGTTTGATGGAACTGG
>JAGOTO010000019.1 GCA_018061705.1 Candidatus Saccharimonadota bacterium
CCACTAGGGAGGGCAAGGTAGAATGACGCACTACAAGGCGGCAGTGCTTGGGGCGACCGGAATGGTTGGCCAAAGATTTATCTCGTTACTCGCAAATCACCCCTGGTTTACAGTAACAACTGTGGCCGCATCACCCCGCTCTGCAGGAAAAACATACGTCACAGCGGTCGATGACCGCTGGGCGATGAGCACGCCAATCCCGAAGAGTATAGCCAGCCTCACACTCCTCGCCGTAGAGGATGATCTCAAGCAAATCGCAGCAGCAGTCGATGTTGTTTTCTGTGCACTCGACATGGAGAAAGTCGACATTCGGCGTATCGAAGAAGCCTACGCTGCAGCAGGTGTTGCAGTCATATCGAACAATTCTGCCCATCGCTGGACTGCCGATGTACCCATGATTATGCCTGAAGTCAATCCAAGCCACACCGCACTCATCGATACCCAAAGAAAGAGTCGCGGATGGGACACTGGCTTGATTGCTGTCAAGCCAAACTGCTCAATCCAATCATACGTATCAATTCTGAGTACACTCACAGCCTTCAAGCCAGTGAGTGTACATGTCACCAGCCTTCAGGCCATTTCAGGCGCCGGGAAAACTTTTGAGACATGGCCTGAAATGGTCGACAACGTCATCCCATTTATAGGAGGCGAGGAAGAAAAATCCGAGAAAGAGCCAATGAAAATATGGGGTTCAATCACAAATGGCTCGCTACAGCCCGCGACTGTTCCTGTGATCAATGCAACCTGCATCCGTGTCCCTGTGAGCAATGGCCACCTGGCATCCGTTTCAGTCCGATTTGATGGCGAACCGACTAGAGATGCCATCGTTGCTGCTGTGACGAATTTTCAGAACCCACTGACAGCACTCAACCTGCCTTCAGCCCCACAGCAATTGATGCAGTACCTTGATGATGATTCGCGACCACAGACCAAACTCGATCGTGACTATTCTAATGGTATGGGCATCAGCATGGGTCGACTGCGTCAGGTCGGCAAGGGAGAATGGCAGTTTATTGCTCTCGCGCACAATACCGTCCGTGGTGCAGCCGGAGGTGCTATTCTCATGGCCGAGTTGCTCGCGCAACAAGGTTATATCCATAATCGGGCTTAAAAGGAGCGTAGACGTGAACGAATCGCGGACCCATCGCACGAACAACGCTGCACCGCCACGTAGCTGGCGCTCAGGAACGGTTCTACGCGGCGATCAGTATGGTCGAGTGCTCGGATTCCCGACAGCAAACCTTGATGCAACGATCCTCAAAACAATCAAAAAAGAGGGGGTCTACGCATGCAATGTTCGCCTGGGAGGCAATATTTACAGAGGTGCGCTTTATCTGGGACCACGAATTGTTCTGCGCGAGACTCAACGAGTTCTAGAAATCCATATACTCGATTTTGACCAGGAAATATACGGCAAAATCCTTAACTTCAAGCTTGGGGTGTTCATCCGGCCTCCCGAAGATTTTGATAGTATAGCCGACCTAAAAATCCAACTCGCCAAAGATATTGCCGCCGCCCGGGCCGCGAGAGGTGCTCGCAGATCGGGCTCGAAACATGCAGGCTAGAGTGACCTGCCGCACCATCCAATGTCAATGCAGTGAGGTACTCAATCATTAGTGAGGTTATGCACAGATCATTCCGCCCAGGCGTATACTAGTATCAATGACACAGATCGTATCCTCCGTCGTCGGCACTTTCTATACACATTGCGTCAAGCGTATACTTTTCCGTCTGAGCCCTGACTCAGTCCATCGGAATATGATCCGGGCGATTCGAGTGTCCCAAAGAATTGGCCCGATGAACTGGCTGGTTTCGGGGGCTCTAGCTTATCGCAACGAAGCTATGTTGGGCCAAACATTGCATGGCGTTCGCTTTACGAATCCCGTCGGATTATCGGCTGGGTTTGATAAAAATGTCGAGTTAGCGCCAACGATCAGTGCACTCGGGTTTGGATTTATGACAGGCGGCTCAGTCACATACTATCCCTGCGAAGGCAATCCTCGTCCATGGTTTTACCGAGTACCTCGGTATAGGTCACTCGTCGTGCACGTCGGACTCGCCAATCAAGGCGCTCTCAAAGTATGTCAGAGAATACGAGGATATCGATCGAATCTGTTCACCAACTTTCCGCTCGTAGTTTCAGTAGCAAAGACCAACAACCAACAAAATTGTAATGACCAAGACGCCATCGCTGACTATGTCGGGAGCCTCAAGCTACTCTCGGAGGAGAGATCTGTGCGTGTCATCGAAGTAAATATATCGTGCCCAAACACTTACGGCGGAGAGCCATTCACTACACCTAAGCGTCTGGACTTGCTGCTTCGCAGCATCGACCAACTTAGCGTCACCCAACCAGTCTGGATAAAGATGCCCATCAATCTTCCCTGGGCTGAGTTTGATGCTCTCTTGCAAGTAATCACCAAACACAAAATATCGACAGTAACTATCGGCAATCTTACAAAGAATCGAGCTGATATACCCGTCGCTGATCTACCCAAAAAAATCGCGGGAAACCTGAGCGGAGGACCAACCAAAGATTTGAGCAATGATCTCATCCGGCAAACCTACGCCGCTTATGGCGATACCCTAACGATCGTTGGGGTCGGTGGTATATTTACAGCCGAGGATGCTTACGAAAAAATTTGTCTTGGGGCAAGTCTAGTTGCGCTAGTCACGGGTATGGTTTATATGGGGCCTCAGCTCGTCGGCCAAATCAACCGCGGACTCGCGGCACTTCTTGAAAAAGACCATCTGACCAACATCGGCGAAGCCGTCGGGTCACGTAATAACCTTATCCTGTAAGCCACATTCCTGACTCAAAATCCATGACAGATTCCGATACTCCATCAACACCCAAGCAAGCGCGACATTGATGTCAGTGTATGACTGTGACACCCTGCTAGAGCATGAACCCTGCGAAAGGATGCGCTCTACGCCGACGCTGCCATTTATCTTCCAGCCTCCTTACGAGCGCATGCAATTCAGCATCGCTCTTTATTGCAACCTTTAGGGTTTGTGTGCATGTAGCATCCATACGATATCCTCCCGTACGATACAATATAACTATACCGACTAGATGCCTGCCGTACAGTAATTTATTTCACACATGTGGTGTGACAAATGATACATCGACACCATATGCATGCGTATATACCGTACTTTGTGCCCACTCCCGTCAACTGGATATTGATAGCGTTGACAACAGATGGGGTAGAGACGCATACTATACTTATGTCTAATTTCTCTGGGTGGGCTCACGATGTCGTCTATTTTGACGTTTAATGCAGGCTCTTCGAGTCTGAAGATTGGTGTATTCGACACCAAGAAATCGCTTGCGGCCCTTGCGTCCGCGTCGATCGAAGGCATCGGCCAAAAAACTCAAACATTTATGTCCACTCAGTTATCAGACGTCTCAACTTCATCGTCGAATGTCAGTTGCACAAATCACACAGAGGCTGCTTCCTATGCACTTCAATGGCTAAAAAACATCGACCTCATACCCCTCGATGTCTCTGCGGTCGGACATCGAATCGTACATGGAGGCGCCCTCTATCATTCAGCTCAGCTCGTGTCCCAACAAATGCTCGATGATATTCGTCCGCTTGCCGAGATTGATCCAGAGCATATGCCCGCTTCACTTGCTACTATAGAAAAAATACAAGAATCACTACCAAACGTCCCTCATGTGGTCTGTTTTGACACCGCTTTTTACCGTGACCTCCCAAAAGTTGCAAGCCGTCTCCCCCTGCCGCGCAAATATCATGACCTTGGCTTACGGCGATATGGTTTCCACGGGCTTTCATACAAATATTTGCTCCAGGAATTTAGGTCAAATGAGGGGGTGGATGCTGCAAATGGCAGAATAATATTTGCCCATCTAGGGAGCGGTGCGAGCCTGTGCGCCACCAAGCATGGCAGTCCAGTCGATACGACAATGGGCTTTAGTCCCGCTGGCGGCATTCCAATGAGCACTCGTAGCGGAGACATCGACCCATCCGTAGCGTGGTTTCTCCATCGTACCGCCGGTCAAAGTCCGAGCCAGATACAAAAAACTCTCAGTCAAGAGTCGGGATTATTAGGTGTCTCTGGATCGACCTCTGACATGCGGACATTACTCGAGCTCCAGCAAACTGATCAACGCGCCTCAGAGGCAGTAGAGCTATTCTGTTACTCAGTCGCTAAGTCTATCGGCAGTTTATCAGTTACCATCGGCGGGCTTGATAGCCTCGTGTTTAGTGGAGGTATCGGCGAACGATCGGCTGAAATTCGCCAAAGGGTCTGCTCCAATCTCAAGTACCTCGGTGTAGTGCTTGACGACGACAAGAACGCAAATAGCGAACGGTTGATATCTCGACTGGGTTCACCCGCGGGAGTGCATGTCATTCCGACCAATGAATCCCAGATGATAGCTCGGGAGACAGAATTAATAGTAAAAGGGAGAAATTAATGGAAACTGTTGACGCACCATTGTCAGAGGATATGTTGCATAAAATTGACGCCTATTGGCGAGCCTCTAATTATTTAGCGGTCGGCCAGATCTACCTACGGGACAATCCACTACTCAGACGCCCCCTGCAGCTTAATGACGTCAAGAATATGCTCCTTGGACACTGGGGAACAACGCCAGGTCAAAACTTTATCTATGTCCACCTCAATCGTATCATCAAGATGCATGACCTCGATATGATCTATCTATCCGGACCAGGGCATGGCGGTCCCGCACTTATGGGCAACACCTACCTAGAGGGTACGTGGAGCGAAGTATACCCAGACATGCCAGAAAACGAAGCCGGGATGCGGCGACTTTTCCAGCTATTTTCTTGGCCGGGGGGCTTAAGTAGCCACGTATCACCGCAAGTCCCTGGCTCGATACACGAAGGGGGCGAACTTGGCTACAGTCTCAGCCATGCGTTTGGTGCAGTCTTTGATAATCCCGATCTCATCGCCGCTTGCGTTGTCGGCGACGGAGAAGCCGAAACAGGCCCCCTCGCGACTGCTTGGCACAGCAACAAGTTTATCAACCCCAAGACAGATGGCGTAGTCCTCCCGATACTTCACCTGAACGGCTACAAAATCAGCAACCCCTCATTGCTAGCTCGAATAGAGCGCGAGGAGCTAGAGCAACTGTTTCGTGGTTACGGCTATACCCCCTACTTTGTTGAGGGCAACGACCCAGCCCGAATGCATCAGCTTATGGCAGCCAAGCTTGACGAGGCTATTGCCGAGATTAAGCGAATCCAGACCAATGCCCGAGAGGCCGGAGACACGACTCGGCCACGCTGGCCCATGATTATTCTCAATTCACCCAAGGGATGGACTGGGCCAAAATCATACGATGACAAAAAAGTTGAGGATAATTTCCGCTCACACCAGGTGCCCTTCCTCGTTGACGACCAACATCTCGATAATATCCCCCTACTCGAGAGCTGGTTGCGTAGCTACCGACCAGAGGAGCTTTTTGATGAGACCGGCCGTCTCAACAGCGAACTAGCGGAATTGGCGCCAAAAGGTCGCCGTCGGATGAGCGCCAACGATCATGCAAACGGTGGTCGCCTGTTGCGCGAGTTGCGCTTGCCAGATTTTCGAGATTATTCTGTTCACGTTGAATACCCAAGCATCGTCAATGCCGGGAACACCCACGCCCTCGGCCCTTGGTTGCGGGATGTCATCAAGCTCAACTCAGAAAGCAGAAACTTCCGTATCTTTGCCCCTGACGAGACAGTTTCCAACCGCCTTGAGGCTGTATTTGAAACTACCAACCGTCAGTGGAATGCCCGGACCAAAGATAGCGATGAGTTTCTAGCAACCGAAGGAATGGTTGTTGACTCACAGTTGAGCGAACACCAAGCCGAAGGCTGGCTCGAAGGATACCTGCTCACCGGCCGCCATGGGGTCTTGAATAGCTATGAGGCGTTTATCAGGATAGTGGACAGCATGGTCAACCAGCACGCCAAGTGGATCAAAATGTGTAATGAACTGGCCTGGAGGGAGCCCATCGCTTCCCTCAATTACCTTCTCACCAGCCATGTCTGGCGACAGGACCACAATGGGTTCACTCACCAAGATCCCGGATTCATTGATCACCTTGTCAATAAAAAAGCTGCTGTCGCTCGGGTCTACCTCCCCCCCGATGCGAACTGCCTGCTCAGCGTCATGGATCATTGCCTGCGCAGCCGCAACTACATAAACCTGACTATATGCGGCAAGCACGAAGCCCCACAATGGCTCAGCATGGAACAGGCTATCGAACATTGCAGCAAAGGGATTAGCGTATGGGACTGGGCCAGCAATGATCAGGACGATCCTGATGTAGTGATGGCGGCGGCGGGAGATATCCCAACACTTGAGGTCATGGCCGCCGTCTCAATACTGCGCAAGCATCTGCCAAATCTTAAAGTTCGTGTAGTAAACGTCGTCGATCTTATGCGGTTACAGCCCGATACCGAGCATCCGCATGGGCTCAGTGACATGGAGTACAATGCAATATTTACAGCAGACAAAGAAATAATTTTTGCTTTCCATGGCTATCCATGGTTGATCCATCGCATGACGTATCGTCGTGGCAATCACCGGATGCACGTGCGGGGGTACAAGGAAGAAGGCACCATTACAACCGCCTTTGATATGACCGTCAAAAATGAAATGGACCGTTTTCACCTTGTGATTGATGCCATCGAAAGAACACCCATAAATACGCCTGAGGCCTTAGAGCTCAAAACTCTGATGCAGCAGAAACTCATCGAACATACCAACTACATCCAGCAGAATGGTCTGGACATGCCAGAGGTGCGTGACTGGGTCTGGGCCTAGTTCTGTGTACCCCGTAAAGGCGCCTCTCAAACTACTCAGCGTCGGCGAGCACTAGTTGTAGCCATCAGCACATGCCAACGATGGGGTGAATATCACCTCTGTTATTATCTGATCCTGGGCGAAAGTCGCCCTATATATGCTCCGCCTGGATTTCGCGACAATCAATAAGACCCACCCATCGGGCAGGTCTTTTGTGGGTTGGTGATACCTGGTTTTATTT
>JAGOTO010000020.1:0-4605 GCA_018061705.1 Candidatus Saccharimonadota bacterium
CAATGAAATGCAAGATATAGACCCGTTAGATTTGACCCCTTCAGGAGAGTGGCTCCTCAAACTGCTCGAAGAGAGGGCAATGCATTGGACCGATGTGACTAAGCAATCGGTGCTGCGCAACCCTGCTTTAAAGGAGCTATTTAGCCCAGCTCGGATAGAAGAAGTGTTTCAGAGATATCTAAATATATAAGAGGATAGTATACTAAGCACATGGCTAAACCAGTTATTTTGACGGGTCTTCGTGCTAATAACGATTTGCACATCGGTAACTACTTCGGCGCGCTCTTGCCACTCATTGATATGGCAAGGACGAGGGCTGACGAGTATGAGGTGAATCTCTTCGTGCCTGACCTGCACAGTTTTACGACGCCTATCGATCACAGCCAGTTGCAAAGCCAAATTCTGCACAACTTGCGCCTTTATGTTGCCGCGGGTCTACCCCTCGATAATCCGAATGTGCACATCTACCGCCAGAGTCATGTTGCAGCGCACTCCGAGCTTACGGTAATACTAAACTCTTTTACGGGGATGGGTCAGCTGGAACGAATGACCCAGTTTAAGGATAAGTCTTCTCGATTGGGAAGTGATTCTATCAGTGTGGGGTTATTTGACTATCCAGTACTCATGGCCGCAGATATTTTACTGTATGGGGCACAGTACGTGCCAGTGGGGGACGACCAGACACAGCACCTTGAGTTTGCCCGGGATATAGCCGAACGGATGAACGCTAGGTTTGGTAACCTCTTTGTTATGCCAGAAGCAGTCCAGAAGCAGCATGAATTTTTTGGTAATGACCAAGGTTTGCGCATAAAAGATCTACAGGACCCTACAAAAAAGATGAGTAAAAGTGACGAGTCTGGCAAGGGCATCATATTTTTGGGCGATGCACCAGATGTCGCAGCCAAAAAAATCATGGGTGCGGCTACGGACTCGGTTGGGTCCGTGCATCTTGACTACGCAAACCAGCCCGGCATATCCAATTTATTGCAACTTCATGCGCTGTTCTCTAGCGAATCTATCGAGAAAGTCGCAAAACATCACGAAGGCCAACAGAGCTACGGTGAGCTCAAAAACGAAGTCGCAGAGCAAGTTCACGACTTTCTTGTTGATTTTCAAACGAGGCTAAGTGGAGTCGATGGGGTGAAGCTTACAGAGAAACTAGAGGCATCCGAGGCGAAAATGAATATATTTGCCAATGAGACGCTGCTACGAGTCCAAGAGGCTGTTGGTCTACGGTAGAGCGGGAGCGACAAGCCTCAGAGCTAGGTGAGAAGCTTAACGGCCGCTATCTCGTGACATACGAGGCTACCTCTGTTAAAATATGACAATGAAGCCGCCTAAATTTACCGCCAATCATCCTGATAACAAACATAGCCTGATGGCGTGCTACCGCATGATAATTCAGTACTTTTGGAAACGGCAACTCTCTTGGTCGCAGATCGAGGCCTTTTCGGGCTTTAAGGATGAGCAATATCCTTGGCCTGTACGGTCAATAGTTCAGCTGCATCGCATGGGTCTTGATATCAAGGTCGTCGATACATTTGACTATAAAAAATATGTTACAGATGGCGACGACTATCTCAATAACGTATACTCGCAGGTCGAGTATGATTGGGTTCAAAATAACACTGCGCCGAAAGGTATGCTGCCCTATGTGGGGGACTATTTGCGACGCGTTACGCAGGCACGTCAACAGCCAAAGCTAGCAGACATCGATGCCTTTCTCGATGAGGGGAGGTTAGTAACGGTGACCCTCAGTGGTCACTCAATCGATAGTCGAGATGGATATTCAGCCCACGCCATACTTATTTATGACAAGGATGGAGATGATTACCTGGCACATGATCCAGGTATGCCTCCGATCGAAGGACGTCGAATTACTTCCAAGATTCTTGGGAGTTGGCTGGGCAAACACGCCAGTGTTGCTGGCTTCAAGCTTGATGAAAAACGGGGTATTCGGTTAGATCACTGGGTATCAGGAGTCTATCCACTCATGAGTCGAGCCTACGCAGCCAAAATTATTGCAAACGGCAACGTTACTATCAATGGCGTTGTACAAACAAAGGCCGGGTACAGACTCCACCGCTCTGATAGCATTGATATCGATTATGATGCCACAGAGCTCCTTGAGATACCGATGATCGAATTGCCTATCCTGTACGAGGACGAAAACTGCCTCGTCATCAACAAGCCAGCGGGAGTGTTGACGCACAGCGTTGGCGATTACACCGCTGAGGGCACAGTTGCAACCTGGCTTCGTAGTCACTGCGATAAAGAGCAGGCTAAACGGAAAAGCCAAGGTCGGTTGAGTCGTGGCAGCCGTACGGGAATTGTCCATAGACTTGATCGGGCAACTTCGGGCGTGATGATATGTGCAAAGTCTCCCGAAGCGCTCGGAATGCTCCAAGGACAGTTTGCAGACCGAACAGTAAATAAAACGTATATCGCGGTCGTACGGGGGCAGATTTCTCCTGAAGCGGCCGTGATCGATATGCCGATCGAGCGAAACCCAAAGACACCATCAACTTTTCGGGTAGGAGTACAAGGCAAGCCGTCGCGGACAATGTACAAAACCCTTGCGACCGATGGGGCGTACAGCCTGCTTGAGCTTCGGCCCGAGACAGGACGGACACATCAACTACGCGTACATCTGGCACACCAGGGCCACCCAATAGTCGGAGATATACTGTATGGGGGTGAGACAGCTGAACGTCTCTATCTGCATGCCGCCGAATTACAAATCCGAGTACCGGACGCTCGGACGAGTACGACATTTAGCGCCGCACTGCCGGATGAGTTTATGGATAAGATCGCGGTATGAAGATGGGTCTCTTGGTCTCAGGTGCTGCTGAGTCTGCGGTGCAGTCGTATCTGGCAAATCCAACCCACGCTGTACTTATTGTTGGCAAGAAATCCACAGGAAAATCGACCGTTGCGCTTCAGTTGAGCGCATCTCTGCTCGGAATAACTGCACAAAAGCTCGCCACGAGTCCTGCCATTCGACATATATCCCCAATAGATGGCGTCATATCGGTCGAATCCATTCGCAAGATACATGCATTTTTATCACTGAAGAGCTTTGGCAAAGGCAATGTTACACGGGTCGTTTTGATCGAGGATGCCGACTGCATGGCCTCTGTCGCTCAGAATGCATTACTCAAATTGCTCGAGGAGCCACCAGAGGACACCGTCATGATCTTGACTGCTTCAGAGCCCCAACGTTTATTGAACACTATACGCTCACGGGTTCAGCAGCTCACATTGAGTCAGCCAGGGCCTGATGACGCCGTGCGCTATTTTGCACGACAGGGCTTTTCGTCGGAAGAGGTTGTTAAGGCATGGATTATGAGTGATGGAGTTCCGGGACGAGCATTTGAAATCCTTCGCTCTGGAGACGCGGCTATGGAGCTATATGATATGGCCAAGCGCGTTCTGACCGCTAGTACATTTGAACGTTTGACATATATCGACAGTGACCTAAAGGACAAACATCGGGCTGCCGAGTGCGTTAAGATAATGGCATTGATTACCTCTGTCGGTGTACGGCAAGGCAAACACTTGGCGCGGTCTCAACAGGCCGCTAAGGCATTGCAGGTCGCAGGCGATGCACTAAGTCGGAACGCTAATCAGAAAATTGTCCTAACAGAACTCATGCTCACGATGTGAGCTGTGCTATACTAATGCAAAGTTATGTATGAGCTATTGCTTGTTAGCACATTTGGTTTGCTGGGACTCTGGCAAACGAGACTTCGCAAAGAAGATGATACTGATTTGACTCGAAAGGTCGGTGACCGTATCGGAAAATTGTGGGATATTGCCCACCAAGGCATGAGAGAGAACCGATTTCTTCGCGCCGAAAAAGCACTATTGACGATATTGAAGATCGACGAAAAAAACGCAGCGGCATATAATCGTCTCGGCATTCTCTATGCCAAACAAAAGGAGTATCGCGACGCAATTGATTGTTTTGAGATAGCGAGTTCTATCGAGGCTACACCTTCAAGTCTCCACAACCTGGGGTTGATATACTATGAAACAGAAAACTACGAAAAAGCCGCGATAGCTTTTGAACAAGCATTGAAGCTCGAAGAGGACCTCGCAGCCCGACATATTGCCTACGCGAAGGTAAATGAGAAATTGGGCAATGAAAAACTCATGTTTTCATCGCTCCTGAGAGCGATTGAATTGGAGCCGAATACCGAGACTTACTCCTTAATCCAAAAGGCGTACGAAGAGCGGGGTATGGAGATCGAAGCAGGCGAGATTGAAGAGAAACTAAAGAAGCTCATTATCCCGGATGGTCATTCAAAGCGAGTATTACGGCCGCGTCGAGTCGTAGTCTAGCAAAGAGCCCTTACGTGTAATGGAACACAGGCAGTTTCGTTTGGGTATGATGACCGGGGCCTGAGCGATGAAATTTATCGCCGAAATAGTCAGTAGATTCTTACGAGTTCCATCTTGGAGCCGTATCAATGTCTATCATCATATTGCCAGAGAACCTCTGTTTTGATACACTTATGCCTGATTGAAATGCCACCTTAGCTCAGTTGGCCAGAGCGGCTGTTTTGTAAACAGCGGGTCGTGGGTTCGAATCCCTCAGGTGGC
>JAGOTO010000020.1:4705-7012 GCA_018061705.1 Candidatus Saccharimonadota bacterium
ATCATCATATTGCCAGAGAACCTCTGTTTTGATACACTTATGCCTGATTGAAATGCCACCTTAGCTCAGTTGGCCAGAGCGGCTGTTTTGTAAACAGCGGGTCGTGGGTTCGAATCCCTCAGGTGGCTCCACATTTCACTCAAATTATCATAGACATTCCCAACTGTAGCTATGCAGAAGTAGCCGTTACGGAATGTGACATGCAGGGTTAGTGAAGCGGTCAAACACGACAGACTGTAAATCTGTTGGCTTATGCCTTCGGAGGTTCGAATCCTCCACCCTGCACCATGACCACGTTGTGCCGTCATAGCTCAGTGGTAGAGCACTTCCATGGTAAGGAAGGGGTCCCGAGTTCAACTCTCGGTGACGGCTCCAAAAACAGACTTTTTTCAAGATTTGACGGCGTTGCCGTCATTTTTTGTTGGGTTTGGCGGAAGCCAAACCAAATGTTTTCTTGGGGGGAATGAGATTTTGGGTCGCTGGGAGCGACCGCATTTTTGTTTTTGAGAATGAGGTTCAACCCAAAGATTTCTAGCAATAGCGACTTTTTGGCGTTTTGGTCGGCGGAATGAGTGATTTTATAGATAGAAACCGCCCGGTTGAGCCAATTATTAAGCGGTTCAACCCACTCCAAAGTCCCCAAAGTAAAATCGCTCATTTGTTCCTCCAGCGTTTTCTTTTGGCTCATAATCTCGGCTTTCTTTTGCGTGTAAACTTCACGCTCTAAAACGCCGTCAAGAAAACCGTCCAGCAGTCTTTGTAATTTCTCGGATAAATGCGTGAGTTCTGTTCTCAAACCGTCAATCTTGCTATCTATCTGCAACTTATCGGCAAGTTCGTCTTTGGTTGCCATTTCACGCATTTTGTCGGCGTATTCTTGGGGCAAAGCGAAGCCAGCCAATAAATCAGATAACTGCTGATCCAAAAGTTCGGCACGCACCGCAGGCTCTATACATTTAACAGACTTATTCTTACGAGTACAGCGATAGTAAACATAGTGATGCTGGTTGCCGTTCTTTTGGCGTTTTATTTTGTTTTCAGCAGTTATCATCATTCCGCAGGTGCAACGCAGCAAACCGCAGTAGGCTTGCGGTTCTATCAAGCCTTTTGTTGGGTGGCTTCGTTGTTCTATGACGGTCTGCACTTTATCAAAAAGTTTCTTGGTAATAATTGGCGTATGTTTACCCTCGTAAATCTCGCCGCCATACATGAAATGACCGTAATAAAAGGGGTTTTTCAAGATATATTTTACTTTGTCTTTGCTGTACGGCTTACCGCCAGTAGTTTTTACACCACGCTCATATAAATAATCTGATATATCTTGAAAAGTGCTTTGCCCCTCTGAATACAGAACAAAAATCGCTTTCACTAATTCGGCTTGGCGTTTATCTATATGCACCGTTTTAGTCCTTGTATTGTTGTAGTAGCCAAATGGGGCAATTCCTGGAAACTCGCCACGCCGAATTTTTTGGCGAAGCCCACGCTTGGTATTTTCTGACAAATTATCTACATAGTATTTTGACTGACCAAAAGCGATAGACAGCATAAACTTGCCTTGACTGGTATTCTCAAACCAAAATGATTGAAACTTCAAATCCACTAAATGCTTTTGGTCTAACAAATAGATAATTTGTCCACCGTCTATGGAGTTGCGGGCAAGTCTATCAGGGTGCCACGCTAAAATACTGT
The DNA here is from genome assembly GCA_018061705.1 of Candidatus Saccharimonadota bacterium. The sequence goes on from JAGOTO010000020.1 coordinate 6,395, forward strand.
CGGCTTCGCCGTTTTGTATGCGTTTTAGCACTTCGCCGAACTTCGGGCGACCTGGCACTTTGGCGGACTTCTTTTCAATAACGGTATCAATGATAACTAAACCGTTATCTTTGGCATAGCTCCGAAGTTCTGCCAGTTGTGCCTCAATAGACAAAACTTGCTTGTCCTCAACATCCGTACTCTTGCGAGCATACAAAATGTAGCGATTTTGGTTCATAGAAATTACCCCCATAATTTTAATGACCGCCCCAGTTGCGTACAATCAAGAGAAATCTTGTTTGTCTGGGACGGCCATTAAAAAAGACCTCTCTGTTAGATTGTACGCACTACCATTTTATCAAATAAAAACCGCCTGTGGCGGGCAAAAACAAAAATACGGTCGCTCCCAGCGACCCAAAATCTCATTCCCCCCAAGAAAACATTTGGTTTGGCTTCCGCCAAACCCAACAAAAAATGACGGCAACGCCGTCAAATCTTGAAAAAAGTCTGTTTTTGGAGCGTATCTACGATAACGCTAGAACCCATTTTACCAAAAGCCAACAGATAAGAACAGATGTGAAGTGGAAAAAAGAGGACAACTTGCGAAACCAGCCCCGCCGTTTGCCAGCCAAAGGCTGA
>JAGOTO010000021.1 GCA_018061705.1 Candidatus Saccharimonadota bacterium
ACTCGTTGGTCAAGGCAGGACAGGGGTTCTGCGTGATGTGTCGCTCTCGCAACGTACTGAATTGCCAACGAGTTTTGATTATGCTCAGGTTGATGATGTCTACCAAGCGCTGAGGAATAATTATGATGGCAAGTTGACCAGAGAACAGGTGCTTAATGGGCTCAAACATGGTCTTGCAGAGAGTACCAAGGATCCATACACCGAATTTTTTACTGCAAGCGAAGCACAGGACTTCAGCAATGACTTACAAGGAACGATATCTGGCATTGGGGCCCGGCTAGAGCTTGACCAGGAGGGCAATGTCGTGATTGTAGCTCCACTTGACGGCTCGCCCGCAGAGGCGGCAGGACTTCGAGCTAAGGACGTTATCATTGCAATTGACGAGAAGTCGACATCCGGAATGACTGCCACAGAAGCGGTCCTGAAAATACGCGGCAAAAAAGGAACTAGCGTTGCCCTAACTGTTGTGCGTGATAATAAAGAACGGTTGAGCTTCACGATCACGCGTGACACCATTCATGTACCGTCTGTCGAATCCAAAACACTTGACGGGGGCGTTGGTTATATACGAGTCAGTCAATTTAGTGACGATACGGACGAGCTGGCAAGAAGTGCGGCACTCGGCTTGCAGGAAAAAGGTATTACGCAGGTCATACTTGATTTGCGCGACAATCCTGGGGGAGAAATTGATTCTGCGGTCGGATTGAGTGGTCTATGGCTATCGAAAGATACAGTGGTTGTTAAGCAAAAACGCAATGGCACCGTCATAGACACGAGTCGGGTCAGTAGCGGCGACGCTCCACTCAAAAATATGAAAACAGTCGTATTAATCAACGGCGGGTCTGCTTCGGCTTCGGAGATTGTCGCTTTGGCGTTGCGAGATCAGGTGGGTGCCCGGCTAATCGGGGAAAAATCATACGGCAAAGGTGTCGTACAGCAGCTCATACCTTTTAATGACGGGAGTTCTCTCAAGGTAACAATCGCCAAGTGGTATTCACCGAAGGACTCAAATATCGATAAAGTTGGGATCAAGCCCGATCAAGTTGTTACTCCGAGCGATGAGGACATAAAAAATAAGAACGACACGCAGCTTACTGCAGCAACTGAGTGGCTAGCAAAGCAATAATGGGAGCAGGCTTTGATAGTCAGCTGCGATATCTTCCTCATGGCACGGTCTCGACCAAAATCGTAGGCAGATTGGAATAATCGCTACATAAAGTCAATCTGGTGATACAGGAATTTGCGTCTCGAGCTGAAGCAGCGTATCATAAGTGGGATAAATGGGGAGCTGAGTAGAGTGAGTGATAAGCAAACAAAGTTTGTGTTTGTAACAGGTGGTGTATTGTCGGGCCTCGGTAAAGGCATTACTGCAGCATCTATCGGTAACTTGCTTAAGGCCCGTGGTTTGACGGTCAATATCCAAAAATGTGATCCGTATCTCAATGTCGATGCCGGTATGCTGAATCCGCGAGAGCACGGAGAGTGTTTTGTGACTAAAGATGGTGCCGAAACTGACCTTGATCTTGGTCACTACGAACGATTTATTGATCAGGAGCTGACACGGGAGAGCTCTCTCATGAGTGGCCGAGTTTTGCTCGGTGTTATTGAGGCAGAAAGACACGGTCGCTACGGTGGTAATACTGTGCAGATTATCCCACATGTTACCCGCTCAATCCAAGAGCATATCATCAAGGCATCGGAAGGATTTGACGTCCACATAGTAGAGATTGGCGGTACGGTTGGTGACTACGAAAGCCTGTCATTTCTAGAGGCGATTCGTGAACTTGGCATGAGGGTAGGCCGGCAGAACTGCTTGTTCGTACATGTTGTCTACATGCCATATTTGGGCGCAAGCCACGAGTTTAAAAGCAAGCCAGCCCAAAACTCGGTCCGTGATTTACGTGGACTCGGCATCGCACCGGACATACTCGTATGTCGTAGTGAAGAGAAGGCGCCTGCAAGTGTCAAAGAAAAATTGAGTTTATTCACCGGTGTACAGCCAGATGCAATCGCGTTGTTGCCAAATGCCGAGACAATTTACGAAGTCCCGTTGACCCTAGAGGATACCGGGATTGCAGATGTCATTTGTAGACAGTTATCTTTTGATGTGACCAAACCAGACCTCCGTGATTGGAGGAGCGTCGTCGAAAAGGCAGTTGCGCAACCGAAAGAAACGGTAACTGTCGGCGTTGTTGCTAAATATCTGGATAATGCCGACACGTATATGTCAGTTTTTGAAGCAATTCGTGCAGCGGCATGGGCTAATGATGTCTCGGTGGACATTACCTGGATCGACGCATCTAAGCTTGAGACGGCGACCGATGACGAAGTTGCGACCGCTCTCTCGAAAGTTGACGGGATAGTTGTACCGGGAGGGTTTGGCTCAAGGGGCGTAGAAGGAAAAATTCGTGCGGCCCAGCATGCGCTTAAGCGTAAGCTTCCTTATCTGGGGCTCTGCTATGGACTCCATATGATGGTGATCGCAGCAGCTCGACTCAACGGTTATCCAGATGCAAACACAACAGAGGTAGATCCAGGGACTAAAGATGCTGTCATTGATACGATGGAGGGGCAAAAAGGCAAAGAAAACACCGGTGGAACGATGCGCCTCGGCAATTATGCATGTCATTTTGAAAAGGATAGTCTTGCGGCAAAACTCTATGGGACGCAGGATATTGTCGAGCGACATCGTCATCGCTATGAAGCGATGGCGCAGTATGTTCCTGAGTACCAAGATTGGGGCATTCGAGCCAGCGGCATTAACCCAGACAATAATCTCGTCGAGGTTATCGAAGGCATTGACCATCCATTTCTTATGGCAAGTCAGTATCACCCCGAGTTTACGTCTCGCCCCAATAGACCACACCCAATGTTCGTTGGCTTTGTCTCGGCCCTCAAGAAAGATTAGTCCATTGGACTTATCACGGGCTTGCGATGGTAATCCAGCCGTAGGGATACCTTGAGTTGATCGATTGACACGTCCTATGACTGGCTAAATAGTGACAGGCGGACGAGTTCTCTCGCTGGATGTAGCCCGGAGCTTGACTCTCCGATTTTATCAACGTACCATAAGAGGCATGGATAACAGTAATTTTCCTTCGACAATAAAAAAAATATTACTTGTTGAGGATGATGACGCTCTTGCTACCACATACCTGACACGTCTCCAAGCTGAAGGGTTTGATGTGCGTCGGGTTGCAAACGGAGAGGACGCATTAGCAGCGGCTCGAGACTATAGACCAAGTCTGGTTTTGCTCGATGCAATGATGCCGAGGATTAGCGGCTTTGATGTGCTCGATATATTACGAAATACGCCCGAGACGGCTAACTTGAAAGTCGTTATGCTCACTGCCCTGAGCCAGGACAGCGATAAGCAGCGCGCACAAAGCCTCGGAGTCGATGATTACTTGGTAAAATCTCAAGTCGTGATGAGTGATGTTATCGATCGGGTCAAATACCACCTCGGTATTCGATAGCACCTTCATTTACAAAACAGCGCCCAGTGTCTGTTGGGCGCTGTTTTGGTCGTGCTATACCCATACTAGGGGAATGGGTATATATCTGGGAATCGATTCCATAGATAGGCCATATCTTGTGGGTCAACTGATTTGACACTCTTGTTGGTACGCATGTCGAGTGCCTCGAGGAATGTTGTCCTGCAGTAGACCTCAGGAGCACCTGTCCAACGCTCTCTCCAGTCAGTGCTCGTACAGTCCCAGGCATCGCTCTTACCCTGAGAGCCATAGGCACCGCTCACTAATCTATAAAATTGTATGACTCGCCACTCATCCGGAGCGGCACTCATGACATTTGCAAGTTTGTGTGGTGACATTGTACGTCGGGTTGTCGATGAAAGATTGTAGCAGGGAAGCGTGTTGTCGTTGCATCTCCCCCCAGTTACGGGAAATGTGTACATCGGATATGGGAATACCTTGCTGACGGGCTTTGTGTTGACGCCGCTGTTGCCGTAGACACGGTTGAAAGCAAAGTACTTAGCGACTAAGCCCTGTATGCTTGGGTTGGTCGCACCATCTGGCGGGCTAAACGCTCCCCACGATTCTGTGTGGCCTCGACCCTTCATAGTAATGATCGTGCCGGCTGTTTCATTATAGAGCTGAGTTGAATTCAGGGTTGTCAGGTCGGCGTAGGATTTGCTCTGGGATATAAACTGCCAACCATAATTTTTCCGTAGGTTATCGAGATCTTGCCATGATGTCTGGACTGTTTGGTTGCTGATGCATTGTCTGGGCTCTCCGTTACCACTGACGCGATCGGTGACAACGCCTCCGACTCCGCGAAGCCCGCGCGCCTTGAGGTCTTGCGCGTTTTGTTCGAGAGTTTGGGCCCCGATTACAAGGGTGCAATTGGGGTGAGACCCCACAGACCAGTTGCTTCGACCCCACAGAATAGTAAGGTAGCCATTATTGGCCGGAGCTTCTGCGGCCTCGGCACGGATGTCAGAAACCGCTATTGCTGCTCCAGAAAAGAGCAGTGCGGCGGATACCACGATTATGTTACGTATGTTTTTCACAAGCAACTCCTTTCATGATTAGTTCTCCACCGCAGCCCTAGTTGTTATGGGCGCCATGTGAAGCTCATTATATGCGGATTGTGAACCATGTCAATACGCACTAAACTTGACTTATCATACAGCTTATGCTAAAATCTAACCTAGAAGGTAAAACAAAAATGTCAGAATTCAATCCAAGCACATCAGGAAGCATCGACCCATCCATTTACGTGCTACCGAGCCTCCCCCCGGTTACGGGAAAATTCGATTTTGACGAGAACCAAATCGTTCCATTGGAGCATACCTACCAAGATATTGTAATCAAATACCCTGAGGCGGCTGAAGTAGTTGGCGAAATACTAACACGGGGGACTGCAGGAGATATGCCGATAGGTCTTCCCGACGTTATAGGTGATGCCTATGGTGAGATGGAAGAGAGAATCGCATTTGCTAATCTGACTGTGGAAGATCCGGAGACTGCAAAAATCGTTAGAGATATTGCGGGTTTCCATGCTACCAACTCGGGCGCACTTGGATGTATGCTTGAGTTGAGCGAAGGTAGCCTCGTTGCTGCTTACGCAAGAGACCAGAAAGGCCTACCCGCAGTAAGCGGTGCGGGTGACACAAAAGTTACCGGCAAATCGCAATCAACGATTAGCTTTGGTACGCTATCGGGCCTCAAGGGTAATGTTGGTCGTTACGGAGGGCCTCTTGAGGATCTGACGCACGAAGAGGTCGTCAGAAATTTCGAAGCAAACATTGAGAGTGGTCATAAGTTTGTTGACGACTTCGGCCCACAATTTATTCCTATGGTTAACCAAGATCAGGCAGCACTCGCAGATTATAGAGGGAATCCAGATAGTCTTCGAGCTACTTTGCAGAGGCATCGATTCCCAGTTGCCATTGGTGTTAAAAGCGATTTTGTGCGAGAGGTCGAAGAAAAAAGGTATGAGGGGAGACTCATCAAGGGCGCTTCTGGAATGACTGAATTTCAGCCGTTTACCCAGGAGGTTCCAATCGATCAAATGGTTCTTGCAGTCCCAAGAAATTGTATATCGTTCACCGAGCAAGCCCTAAAAGCATTGGGTTACCAACAGCACGTAGATATAGTGCCGTTGGAGTCGCTGATCGAGGCCAGTAGCCACTCAAACCAAAATTCCACCAGTGTGTAAATTTTTATTGTGATCGGGTTCGGCTATTCTACGGTTACTTCGGTGCGGCGGACTTTGCGGCTGGTTGTATTTGATCCGTACCAATTTAAATACGCCAACAGTCCTTCGCAATAATCTACAAAATCGTCCCAGCCGTGACAAAAACGTAAATGGATATACACCGGACAGAAAGCATACACAGGGCTAGGTTTTGAGACGGATGCTTTCGTACATTTGCACACATTCCTCGATGTCTAGCTTTTTTACGATCAGCCTGATTGTTTCACGGTGGTCAATGTCTGTAGCCCAGACGCTTTGTTGCACAAGCTCAAAATCGAGACTGTGGAGCAGTCGCTTGAGCGCCCTCCGCTCTGCTTCCATATATTCGGGTATGTCATAGATGAGCAGTATGTGAGCATTGTTGCCGAGCTTTTTTGCGATGTATGGTTGTATTTGCTGGCGGCCTTGATTGGTGAGTCGTGGCATAGCGTCTTCAGACACAAGACCATTCTTGCGGGCTCGATAAAACGACTGCTGTAGAGTCTGCTGCTTATAGCCGGACACCTTGGAGAGCTCTGCAAAAAACAGACTTGGTTTGAACGAAAGCAATACGTTCTCGCGCGTAGGAGGGAAAAGACCGCGAAGCACATATATAAGAGCAGGGTGTTTCATTCCTCGGTATTTTTCTAGATGACTCCAGTCATACCCCTGCTTCATAGTCTCTACTATACTACATTTCTGTCCCAGCTGGGACAGAAATGTAGAAGTTTGAAAGAATGGTTAATAGGAATCGGGAAGGTAAAAAACCTGTTGCGATGAGGTACCGTGGAAGCAAAATTTCTGATTATTTCAACAGTGACTTTTCTGCTGCAAACAGATTAGGGCACAAGATCAATGGACTTGGGGAAAATCCCGCGATTACTCTATGTTGAACTCGGCACGGCGCAGAAAAGCCAAGGTCTTGGAATTTTCTGTAGGCGCGAGCGAAGCGTCGCTAGCTTATTACTCTACGGTGACTTCTGTGCGGCGGACTGAGCGGCCAGAGAAGGTGCGGACCTTGCGGCTCGCCATTTTCACCGTACCATCTTGCGCTGCGTGGATAGTAAAGTTACGGCTCATGCTGGTACCTTTGCCGGCTCGTTTGCTGGCGCCAACTTGGCGCACAATAACTTGACCGGTTTTGACTGCTTGACCACCGAAAAGTTTGACGCCGAGGCGCTGACCGGGACTATCCCGAGTATTTTTACTTGTACCACCGGCTTTGACATGTGACATGGGGTGCTCCTTTAGCGCGGCCTAATCGCTGGCGGCGCGTCGCTGCGTTAGAAAAATGACGCATTATATTTGT
>JAGOTO010000022.1 GCA_018061705.1 Candidatus Saccharimonadota bacterium
TGCCGAACACGACGCCATAACCACTATTGTTCAAGACTCGCCCATCAGTAAAGCTCTCTCGACTATTCTGGACTATGCCGCAAAGAATAGAGCAAGCGATGTCCATATAGAACCCCTCAAAGAAAGTCTCAAGATCCGCTGCCGTATCGACGGAATCTTGCGGGAGATTATGACTCTTCCGAAAAGCACCGAGCCACCGCTCGTTTCCCGTATCAAGATTCTTGCAAATCTCAAGATTGATGAACACCGAATACCCCAAGACGGCGAGTTTTCGATAAGTGCAAGTGGCAAGGATATTGACTTACGTATCTCGGTTAGCCCGGTTATCTGGGGCGAGCAGGTAGTGATACGTTTGCTTGATAAGAGTGGTACGAGCCTCAAGCTAGAGGATATGGGTTACACTGGTCGAGCGCTCAGGACAATTCGTGATGGCTTGACTCGTACAAACGGGATGATTCTGACATCAGGTCCCACTGGATCAGGTAAGTCGACAAGCCTCTATGCACTGCTCCAGGAGGTAAAAAACGACGGCGTCAATATTGTCACTCTTGAGGACCCGGTTGAATATAAAATGGATGGCATCAATCAAATCCAGGTTAATGCCGAGGTGGGTTTGACATTTAGCAACGGACTACGATCAATATTACGTCAAGATCCAGATATCGTGATGGTAGGCGAGATCCGCGACAAAGAGACCGCAGAGCTGGCTGTGCAAGCGAGCCTGACCGGACATCTTGTCTTTAGTACGCTTCATACCAATAGTGCTGCGGGGATACTTCCGCGTTTGCTTGATATGGGGATAGAACCATTTCTCATCGCCAGTACCGTCCATGTCGTGATCGGTCAGCGACTTGTGCGTCGTAACGGACCATCCCAGGATAAATACCAATCCGATGCGGTCGAAACAGCGGCAATCAAGGAGACTCTTGGCGGTCTGCTTCCGGCCGACGCAGCGCAGATGCAAGCTGCGGCGCAAGACCTTGGTTACGAAAACTTGCCATTGGCTGGCGATACCGCTTATACTTTAACCAAGGGGAAAGATTCTCCTGGGACACCCGGAGGCTACAAAGGTCGACTTGGGCTGTACGAGGTTTTTGATGTTTCAACTGAGATTCAGGATTTGATCCTGAAACGTGCCACGAGCACCGAGATTCAGGATCAAGCGGAACGTCAAGGTATGGTGACGATGCGGCAAGACGGGTACTTTAAGGCACTGGATGGTCAAACAACCGTGCAGGAAGTCAACCGAGTTGCATCAGCCAATAGCGCCTAGGGGGAGAGTTAAGCAGTAATCAGAAGGTGGGGATATGAGAATCAAGCGACACATTACCGGATCAGATTCAGCCAATAGCGCATTTGGTGCAAACTTTGATGTGCGATCGTTGCGACAAAGGAGGGATCGATAATGGCCGGCCAGCCACGTATAGAATTACTGCTCGAAGAAGTAGTCAAGAAAAAAGCATCGGATCTGCACATTCAGGTCGGGCTGCCACCGATGTTGCGCGTCGACGGAGCGCTCGCACCCGTAGCAGGAGCCGATATCTTGACGGAGGAAACGGTGGAGTCCTTGATCTTTGCTATCCTCGATGAAGATCAAAAGCAAATATTACTCAAGGACAAGGAATTTGATTTTAGCTTTGCATTTGGAGACCTAGGACGGTTTCGAGTCAATGCATTTCACGAAAGGGGTAATCTTGCAGCCGCGCTCCGACTTATTCCTAACGAAATGCTTACCATTGAACAGCTTGGCTTGCCGCCAATAACTGCGAAGTTTGCTGAGTATCCTCGTGGTCTCGTCCTGGTAACAGGGCCGACGGGATCTGGGAAATCAACATCATTGGCAGCTTTGATCCACAAGATCAACATGGAGCAAGCAAAGCACATCATTACGATAGAAGATCCGATTGAGTACACTCACCGCAGCAAAAAATCCGTTATCGTGCAACGCGAGGTCCATTATGATACATATAGCTTTAGCGCGGCACTTCGTTCGAGCCTCCGCGAAGATCCTGACGTAGTGCTTATCGGAGAGATGCGAGACTTGGAAACCATCGCGAGTGCTATCACGATTGCCGAAACAGGCCATCTGGTGTTTGCTACACTCCACACCAATTCCGCCGCGCAGTCGATCGATCGCATGGTGGATGTTTTTCCGCCCCATCAGCAACCTCAGATACGAGCCCAGCTCAGCAATATCCTGATGGCAATATGTAGCCAGCGGCTCATACCGTCGATCGGTGGTGGGCGAATCGCCGCGGCAGAAATTTTGATTGCGACACCAGCAGTCAGAAACATCATTCGGGAGGGCAAGACCCACCAATTGGATGCGGTGATTCAAACCGGGGCAGAGTTTGGCATGCAGAGTATGGACAAGCAGCTTGTCTCGCTCATTCATGCCGGGACGATTAGCTATGATGAGGCCCGGAACTTCGCAGTTGATATTGATGAGCTCGATCGGTTGATGAGGGACTAGCGATGACGCATATAATTGACGAAAGCCGAATCGAGCAGATGACTACGATGGTGGGATTTGGCTCGTCAGTGGAACTGAACGGAGCTCGCATATGTTGACATACAATTATGTTGCCCGTAACCCACAGACGGGTAAGGTCATTAAATCGACAGTTCAGGCGGACAGCGAGGGGGCGGCGGCAAAGCTAATTAAAGCAGAGGGGCTTGTCGCAACTGATATATCAATAGAGGGATCTCGTTCGGCGCTGCTCGGCGGTTACAAAGGACGCGTGAAGCTCAAAGAGAAGGTCATGTTTAGCCGACAGCTCAGTACTCTCATCAATGCTGGCTTACCACTACTCCAGGCGCTTCGGAGCGTCAACCAACAAACCGTCAATAAAAATTTCCGTATTGTCCTCGGACAAGTGATCGGGGATGTTGAGGGCGGTACGACGCTCGCCAACGCAATGTCACGTCATCCGAAGGTGTTTAACCAGGTATATCTCGCGCTGATTGCGGCTGGTGAATCTTCTGGTACGCTCGACAAAGCGCTCGAGAGGCTCGCAATCCAACAGGAAAAAGAAGCAGACCTCAACAGTAAAATACGCGGCGCCATGGTATACCCAGGGGTGGTCTTGGGTGTTATGGTCGCCGTTGTCGGATTTATGGTGGTTAAGGTCTTGCCTCAAGTCGAAGTAATTTACGAGAGCATGCCAGGGGCGAACCTGCCATTGGTCACAAGGGTCATGCTCGCAATATCACACTTCACTATTAAGTACTGGTGGGTGGTGTTGATTGTCATCGGCCTCATGATATTCTTGACGTCGCGCTGGGCGAGAACAGGACCGGGCAAAGAAGTGATCGACAAGATCAAAATGAAGGGCTGGCCGTTTGGCAACTTGTTTATGAAAGTGTATATGGCGCGTTTTGCCCGAACCGGTACCACCTTGGTCGCGAGTGGTGTGCCATTGCTACAGATGCTTGATATTACCGGCCGAGCTGTCAATAACGTCCATATTGAGTCGTCGATACAGAGGGCCGGCGATAAAGTAAAGGGTGGCAAGGGGCTCGCCGAAAGCATAGAGAATGATCCAAACTTTCTGCCACTTGTACCAAGCATGATCAAGATCGGTGAGCAGTCGGGTGCCATGGAGCAGATGCTGGCAAAGATAGCAGAGTACTACGAAAAAGAGGTTGATACTGAGGTCGATAATATTTCGTCTATCATTGAGCCAGTTATGATGGTTCTGCTGGGCATTGTGGCATTTATCATCGTTGCTGCCGTGCTGCTACCGATCTACGGCCTGGCTGGCCAAAGTGGTTTGGGCGGGTAGCTACCATCTCGCTATTGCTTTTCATGGTCAAGGGCCGTATATTTTAAGGATAAGTGTAATGTAAAGGGTAAAGGGCACCGCAATTATGCACAAACTATCACAAAGAAGGCAGCAAGGGTTCACAATCATCGAAGTTCTTATTGTCCTGGCGATTGCCGGGCTGATACTATTGATCGTATTTCTCGCCGTTCCTGCACTCCAGCGTAACCAGCGTAACACTACGAAGAAAAGTGATGTAGCTCGAGTGGGGGGAGCGGTCAGTGAGTTTGTCGCAAATTCCAATGGCAGAACTCCTGTCCCAGCCGACAATGGTGCTATCGCGAGCGCGGCGGGTAGGCTTGGACAATACGACTTTGTGGCGACGCCAGCAGACCTGATTATCGTAAATCAGACCACAGCAACGGCTGCGCTGAACAACACAAGGCAAATGCGCATCGTCACAAATGCACAGTGTGGCGCTGGTGGCGCTACTGCTCTCGGTAGCTCATCCAGACAAACCGTCATACAGTATACGGTCGAAAATGCAGGCACTCCTGCTCCTGGTGGCACGCCGGTTTGTACCGAGATATAAAACCTCAATGGCTTTAAGACAAGGTCCCCAGGGGGCCTTGTCTTAATATGTATGAGATTCTGGTATGCTTAAACCATGATTGCAATCTTAGTACTTTTGATGGGGGTTGTGTGGGGGAGCTTTGTTAACGCTCTCGTATGGAGAATCCGTGTCCAGGAAGATGCGGCAGAAGCATCATCCGACACCAAACCGTCAAACACCTCGAGTCATCAGACGCAGGGGCGGCCTTCGGCACACGACTACTCCATACTGAGAGGGCGGAGTATGTGTCCGCGGTGCCACCACAAACTTGCCGCCAAGGACCTAGTACCTATACTGAGTTGGCTGCAGCTCCATGGTCGCTGTCGATATTGCCGCAAACCAATTTCTTTGCAGTATCCACTCGTCGAGCTTTTGACGGGACTGGTATTCGTCATATTTTACCTGGGATGGCAGTTTTCTCTCAGTGGGCTTCACCTCGTTTGGTTTTTGTACGGATTAGCGTATCTTGTATTCTTTGTGGCTCTTGCAGTTTATGACTTCAAATGGATGCTGCTGCCCGACCGGCTAGTTTTCCCGCTGACGGCACTGGCACTGAGCCAGGCTCTCGTCTCCGGCATCTATATGCAAAGCTGGGATGCACTTTGGCAGCCGTTTGCTGGCGCGGGTATTATATTCAGTATTTTTTGGGGTATTTACCAACTTTCTGATGGCGAATGGATCGGTGGTGGGGATGTTAAACTTGCGGTTCCGCTGGGGCTCATCGCAGGCACGCCGCTCCGAGCTTTGCTCGTTGTGTTTATCGCGTCGCTGATCGGAACCATCACGAGCCTACCCGGTCTTATTCGTGCCAAACAAACTGGCTGGACTCGCCATATTCCTTTTGGCCCGTACCTTCTTGCGGGGTGCTTGATCGTTATGCTTTGGGCGGATAAAATCGTCACATGGTATCAGGGAATGTTGCTGTAAAAGATTCTCCGTAACTCTGTCATCCTGCTTGTGCTATACTACCCTCAGTATGAAAAAGGGTGGCTACCGCCAACTATCTCACGGCTTTACGATGGTCGAAGTGCTCATCGTGCTTGCGGTTACATCGTCTTTGCTCATCGTCGCCATGGTGATCATTAGTGGACGACTCCAGCGGACGGAGTTTGCTGTCGGAAGCCGTCAGATTCGTCAGGATATTGAAAAGGTGTTCAATGAGGCAAGTAGTGGCTTCTCTGGGAGTCGGGCAAACTTCGGATGCAGTGGGTCAATCTCGGGATCTGCGCCAGTCATCAGCGGTAGCGTCAAAAGTCAGGGGCGAAATTCCTCCTGTGTTTTTCTTGGAAAGGTCATAGTGCTCGGCGACTATCCCATACGACAGGGGACGCTAAGGGTCATACCCCTGGCGGGCAACCGAGTGATTAATGACGCCGGTCGTCCCCGTAATGTCGAAGGCTTCAATGAGGCCAGGCCAACTGCAATTGCCCCGACAGAGGACGGCTCCACTATACCTGACCAATCTGAGAGGTTGCCCCTCCCGAGTGGGTTTGAGTTTTATCGAGCGTGGACTGTTGGCCTAGACACATCCCCATCTCCAGCCTTTGCCGTTGCCGTACTTGCTGGTGTGGCGGGGGGTGAGGCACAATACTTCAGTATATACGGGATTAAGGACTGGAGCCCAGACGAGGACATGGAGAGTGAAGTAAGCGCCATTAATGCCGCAACCAGTCCATCAGACAGTAATTATAGAAAATATGACGCTATACACCTCTGTTTTGCTCATCAGGGCACTAAACAATCCGTCGAATTGATCTTGGGTCGGGATGGTGGTCTCGGTATCCAAACAGAAATACGGGAGGGAACGACATGTTAGACGCGTCGGCGCGATGCTACTTGTCACGCAGAGTTGGTCGTGATCAGCGAGGTGACACGATCGTTGAGGTCTTGATCGCTACCGCGATTATCAGCCTTGTGCTCGTCATGGCGTACGCAACAGCAGCCAAAAATTCGCGGGCAGCACAAGAAACACGTGAATATACCCAGGCAGCAAAAATTGCCGAAAGACAAGTAGAGCTTCTTCGAGTCGCCGCTAGGAATAAAGACACGATCCCTCCGGACGGTGGAAATACGTGCTACCCAAAGGTGACGACCGAACCAACAGCGGGAACGGGTTGTACGTTTGAAGGGATCGATGGAAGCGGCGCTACCTACCAAGTAGACATTACGCGGGCAGCTGATACTGGCGCACATATTGTCACGGTCCAGTGGGACACGCTGGGTGGCAGCAATGCGGACATTACGATGAGGTACATACCATGAGACAACCTGGCGTCACGCACCGTCGTGATCAGACAGGGTTTACTGTTATTGAGCTATTGATTGCTACTGTCATGTTTACGGCTGTATTAATGCTTGTCACCACCGGGATAATTCATTTTAGCAATCAATACTATCGAGCAGTTAATGCCAATGCCACCCAGAACGCCGCGCGAACGATTAGCGAGGAAGTTACCCAGTC
>JAGOTO010000023.1 GCA_018061705.1 Candidatus Saccharimonadota bacterium
GCGCTGGGGTAAGTATGTCGCCTGTCTCGCAGTTGTGTCCAACGACCACATAATGTACGGATACGGTTGCGTCGTTCAGCACGGCTATCTGGTGTTGCGCACCGTACATTCCGGGACGAGCAATATCATTCATGCCTGTATCGAGCCGCAAGAATGCGTGTCCATCATCTTCCCCCACATGGTCGGATCGACACCCGAACCTATGTGTACGTGAAGTCGGTCAATCTTCACCCCGCCCTGCGCGGCCATTTCAAGCGCCTCCGGGACATAGGCTTGCCATAAACCGAAACTACTATTTGCGCCGCCGGTGGTTGTGCGATTGTTGTGCCCCGCCCCAACCCCTGGGTTTACCCTCAAACCAAGCTGGGCGGGATGACTCTCAAGCGCCAAAAACAGTTCAAGTTGATGAAGCGATGTGGCAACGTAGCGAACGCCCTCGGCCACAAGTTGGGGTAAATTATGGGCAGGCTGCTGGCTCGATAAACTAATTTTTTCTCCCCGAATCCCAAGATCAAGCAGTTCCTGCGCCTCATAGCTCGAGCTCGCATCGAAATGCAGCCCAGCCTGATGAAAGATTTGGATAACATCAGGATGATTGTTCGCTTTCATAGCGTATCTGGGTATGCACCCAAACGGCATTTCCAAACTGAGCAACTTTTTTGCTCGATCCACCAACATATCGCGTGAATACACGAAGCACGGTGTCCCCCGGGAGGCCGCCACATCTCGAAGCTGGCCGTCATCCCAGCGATGCATCAAGCTACCTCTACACCCCGCCAAAAGGCCACATAGCCACTAAAATCTTTATGGACACGCTCAATTGCCGATGGGAGCGGCTCCGGATACGCCCACGCGGCATCAACATTTGTTTCCCCATTTACCGTGACATTGTAGTACTGGCATTCACCCTTCAATGGGCACGTGTAGGGGGTTGGGCTCTTCACGAGTACCTCAGTTTTCACACAGTCCGGCGGAAAGTACCAGTTTCCCTCTATGTAAATCAGGTCAGCTTTTTCTGCCTCGGCAATGACCGTACCATTCCATTGTGCTTGCATGTGATTACTCCTTTTCGCTATCTATCCAGTATATCAATGCTGCCTACGATAGACTAATAGGAGCGGACGGCTCTTTCCCGGCTCTCGCGTGATACATACTGCGAAATACTTATCAAAGACACCATCAGAAGACTAAACAGACTTGCATAAAGCGGGTATAGCAGACCGATTAGTGTCGTGTGCTCCAGCCACACAGCCGACAAAACAAGTACTTGGCCAGTCCCCGCGACCGCATATGCGGCCAAGGATTCTTCCTCGGGATCTTGCCATGCATGAATAATCGTCGGCACGTAGGCGATGCCATCGATCAAAAGCGCCACGATCATAACAACGAGGGGATTCTCCACGACAAACCATAGCACAATGCCAGCAACTGCCGCCATGAGTGTTACTTTTTCAAGATTCGAAACGTCCCGGCTTGCATACCGATACCCAATCACGACTACGGCAAAACATCCGATCGCCGATATGCTTGACACGAGAGCGCTTCCCCATTGCTTTTCTTGCACCGAAACAATTGCCATCAATCCAAGCAACAATGTCCAGATAACCCAAGAGACCAAACGTGGCCGGGCCCCGTGCCGCAAAATATCTCGAATGTACGGTACAAAACTTACCGTTGCCAGTAATGTCCCAATAATCAGAATTAGTTTTGTCATTTTTTTCCTTTCCACCACAAGATGTACCAGAATGACTGGCACCAACCGAGCTTCGGTGTTTTATGTATATGTATTGTTTTTGCTCTCCGAAGAGCTGCCGGGAGCAACGGACCGTTAGTGCTGAACGTGCCAAAGATTGGAGTCGTCTTTTTGGGGAGCATACCCCCACCGCGAGCGGGACAACTTCTATAGTCTCAGTATACCATGAGTGCTATAAAAATCTAAGTATTGGCCGTTTCATTACGTAAAAATGCGCGTAACTTATCAAGTTTCGGGTTAATGACCATCTGGCAGTAGGCCTGCTCGGGGTGCTCCTCGAAATAATTGTGATGGTACGCTTCGGCCTCATAAAAAACGTCTAGCTGCCCTACTTCTGTCACGATGGGAGCATCCACTTCACCTTGGATGGCTTCTACAACAGATTGGATCTTCTCCGCATCAGCCTCGTCGCTATAGAGTATGATCGAGCGGTATTCTGTTCCCACGTCTGCACCCTGCCGGTTAAGCGTGGTCGGGTCGTGCGTGGCAAAAAATATATTGAGCAGCCGCTCTAGGCTGGCTTTTGTTTCATCATACTCCACCTGCGCCACTTCAGCATGGCCAGTCCGGCCAGTACACACTGCCTCGTACGTTGGGTTCGGCACGTCACCACCAGCGTAGCCAGGCGTAACCTTCGTGACACCCTCGACCCGCTGGAACACTGCTTCAGTACACCAAAAACACCCGCCCCCCAGCACAATGTGTTTCATATTTGCTCCTTATTGCGGGCGCTTATTCTCACTCCGAGCCTGAAATAGATCAACAGAATCGCCACCATATTCGCAAACAGAATATACACCTGGAAACCAACATGTTCAAAATTCCACATTGCAACCGTCATGAGGCCCATGATTGTAGCGATTTCACCCGCCATAAATGTCCACGGGCTTTCCGTCTCCGGGTGAGAATATGACTTTACGAGCGTTGGCAGAAATGCCAAACCGTCGGCTAGTATACTTAATATGATTGCGACATTCCCCACACCCGTTATCCACCAGAGCAGCAGTCCGAGGAGCGAGAGTAGACCGCAGATAATATCAAATTTATTTAGTTTCCATGCCGGATGTTTGACTAAAAAACTTGACACAAAAATCAAGAATGGCGAAAAACCGACACTAAACGTTACGATACTCTGCGCCAGACTTACCCCTTGAGATAGCATTGATGCGAACGCAATCATAGGTGCGATGGTTAAAACGCCCCATGTTACCCGGTTTGGCCGAGCTTTCCCCCGAAACACATCGACGACATAGGTGAGCGTGCCCAGCACGTTGATAACTGCAGCTACATATGCCCAGTTTTCGTCAATCATACAGCCAGTATACGGCATTTGTGGCCGGTGGCGGCAATGACCTTCTGGACATCTGCGGGGGTGAGGAAAACGGTGGCGGTGTTGTCGTTCGGGTGGAAGCCAAGTTCGGGCTCTTGCATGAGCGATTCGTCAAACAGTACACGCAGGTTTTTTGACCCCGGGTGAAGTAGACCGAAGATAGAAACGCTTCCCGGACGAACTCCGACCAGATGTTCCACGAGTTCTGGTTTCACAAATTGCAGCTTTTTAATTCCCAGCTCGTGCGCCAGTATCTTCATGTTCAGTCGGTTTAGCCCCCGCATCGCCACCATCCAGACCTGCTCCTTTTTCTCGTCGGTCAAAAGCAGCGTCTTTACCGGGACTTTTTCTGGTAGCTTCCTGCTACTTTCGGCTACCGTAAAGACAGCCTGGTGTTCCTGGAGGCGATATGGGATATTAAGCTCATCGAGGACTGTAAAAACGGCTTCACGCATATCACATAGTATAATCTGTTTTATGGCATTCAATCACTACGCAAAGCTCAAACGAATTTTGGCTACTGAGCCGCCCGGCTGGTATATTCGCCGTATAGACGAGCCGACTACCGCGCAGACATTTCGCGGTGAGGTCAGGCATTTCGACCACTATTACCGCCTCTGCCAAGCAGACGATTCGTACATAAAATACGGCAAATTCCAGCAGCTCGACCGTCTGGCCACCGCCCTTGGCGTACCAGTAGAGGCCCTGCCTATTGTTTCCGATTAGCCGTCGTGTGGTTCTCTAGCCAGCGGGCTATTCCCTGAACACGCAAATGCTCCACGGCTACATGTACTGCGAAGTCTTCGAGCTCCTCGTTAGTTGCCGATAGCTCATTACCGTATAGCTTGAGCAATATTAATCCAGCAAGCACGGCTGTTGGCTTATTGCATCTATGATTTCGTGACCCGTGCAAGATATATAAACTGTAAAGTTTACAATTGGACTGTTTTATGTTAATATAAATACCATGGCTTACCACGGATATACGACAAAAGCTTCATACGAGGGGGCACCGAACAGATCCTTGCGGATCGCTAGGCTAGCTTCAGATCTTGGTGGATTGGTTTCAGACGCCTATATTGATCTGGGAGATACATCTCGTCGAATCATTCCCCGTAAAACTCATCACGCAACACTCCTGGGCAGTACTGAGTTTACTAGGTATTATGGAGAACATACAAAGAATCCTTCAGAGATTCTAGATATCCTGAAAAAAAGCGAAGGCGATTTTTTCACAAGTAAACTCATGACAATGACTACCGGCATAACGCTCCTGGGCAGTAACGCGAGGCCAAGCGTTGCATTAGCTCTTGATGATAGCGTCACTGATGAACGATCGGCCATCAAAGAAATAATTGATTCTCATCTAGGTATAAAAACCTCGTGGGATGGTGATGATGGTACCGATTGGCAGCCGCATATTACTCTGGCCGAAACTACTGACCAGCAGACTGCCGCTGATCTAATCAAAATTCTAAAGGCCAGTGGTAGATTACCGAGTTACATATTGCTTGACCCTGCAAAGCACGCTGTGAAGACCTAGAGCCGTTCGCCTTCGCGGGCTTTGTTTGCCCAGTGATCGGCAAGCTCATTACCTTCGTGGCCGACATGACCGCGCACCCAAATCAATTCAGCTTGACTGCTCCGGTAGAGCGAGCAGACCTCCTGCACTATATCGAGGTTTTTTATCTCGCCGCCCTTTTTCTTCCAGCCATTTGCTTCCCAACCAAGTGACCATTTGGTAATGACATGTATCCAAAATTCGCTGTCGGTATGAATCTGGCATGGTTGCCCTGCCGCATGCTTCAGCGCCGCCAAGATGGCATAGCCTTCCATACGTATATTTGTCGTCTCTGCCCCGCTCGGCTCCCCACCGAGCACGACCGGCTTCCCTTCGGATACCACCGAGAAGCCCCCTGGCCCCGGGTTTGGACTCGCACTCCCATCGGTGAAATATACGATCATTTGAGCGTTTTTGGTTTAACGGCTTCCAGGCATCCGGCGTGAATCAAATCATGAACAGCCGTGAGGATCTCGTCTTGGCTAAATGAAATACCAGATTGTTTCTTTACCTTCAGACGGACTGCTCGTATAACATCCTCTGTATAAATAGTCTTGAGTAAACTGGCTGGCGTCAACGCGTCGACTCGCTTCCAAAATTCTTCAAGCTCACCCTTCTCAACAGCATGTTTTGTGAGCGGCAACAGCTGCTCAGAAGCCCTTCGCATGTGCGCGATGTCTCCAAGATCAAGATCAACGATCAGCTGGTTTCTTATAGGCTTGGTAAAGAGAAGTCTGTACAGTTGGATCTGCCGACCGTTGAATAACAGAATCCAATCGATGCCTTCATTCGCTGCATAGTTCTGCGCCTGGCGAAGATGTTTCTCGTTCAGATCAATGCTCATGGCTTTTACTTCGACGACAAAGTTTTTTTTACGTTTTAGCTGAATAACATAGTCGGCATACTCACCCTTGATGGCATATTCAGTTTTTATTTCTTCGTCAAATGTGTAACCGAGTACATCCTGTAAAAATTCGTTGACGTAGATCCGCGTGGCCGACTCGTTATAGTCTGACTTTTTCAGATTTTTTTTGCGATAGTCTCGAAGTTTTCTTTCGAGCTGTGCTCGTTGATGCTCTGTGGCCATTTTCTTGCCCCTCACGGTTATTTCATTCAATTTATACCTTCTCTATCGTATCATTTCAGATGATTGAATGTATATTTTGACACGAATGTAAAAATATGATAACCTCGAAATATATTTCTCCTTAAGGAGAAATATATTTTATCTGTTGTATAATAGTCTACATATACCAGATGATGCATTGACAAAAAGTATTGATTATTACATTTGTTTTATGTTACACTACTGAGGCATCAATACGAAAAGGCTCCAAACGGTTAACTGCCTAAGGATCCTTTTCTTTTTTATACTATTTACTGTATGCGATTTTTGCTTTTGTGCCTGGTTCATCGAGCGCCGCATAGAACGTCGAGGAGATACTCTTGTACAAGGACGATCGGTAGGCAGAGTTGGGGAATAAAATCTTTTCGAACCGCCGCTCCGCTATGAGAAAATCCACGAGCATTTTGTAGTCCCCATCGCCAGAGACAAGCACAACCTTATCAAAATCTTCCTGAGCATACAGTCGTTTCATAATACTGAAGATGATATCTGAGTCGACATTTCCTTTTTTCTTACCGAGCATAGCAGAATTATGCTGGCGGAATATCAGTACAAAACCTGCAGACTGAATTCGTTCGTACAGCTTCTGAATATCATCCCCGTCTTGCACATACCCAAGATAGTAAAAGGCTTTCTCCACCTGATATTTTTCCCTCAGGTATACTCGAAAACGGTTGAGGTCGATCTTCCAGGGTAAGTCAGCGCCCGTTGTTCCAAGATGAAGATTCTGACCATCGATGAAAGCATAGTTCCGTGGGTGCCGTGTTATCGAATTCTGGCTCATATTGAGGCCTGGGTCTTGCCGAGTAAGCCGATGAGATCTTGAGCCTTGTAACGATTCTGCTCGGTCGTATCCCGGGATCGGACGGTGACTGTGTCTTTCGTATCGCCTTCGAGTGTGTCGAAGTCTACGGTGACCACATAAGGAACACCTATCTCGTCCATTTTACGGTAATTTTTGCCGATGTTACCGCTGTCTATCCAGAGCGCTGCAC
>JAGOTO010000024.1 GCA_018061705.1 Candidatus Saccharimonadota bacterium
CGTTGACCGTGCAGTATGCGTCACAAGATGCAAAAATTATCGTGCTATGGCTGAGTGCGCTCATGTATGCCGCCGCGTTTTGCACCGTTCCTATTCTGTTTCTGGCTTGTGTTGCCTGCGCCAACCCTGAACTAAGCCGAGGCTGACAATGGTAATCGTGATTGCGCTGCAATTGGAGTTCATCATGAATTACGTTGTGGCTGAGACGAATTACCTCTTTAGGGTCCAAAAGTGTGCAGGTTCCATCGCAAAGAAAATCCGCTCCCCGGATACAATATCTATCGGAAGCATTGCCACGAGCGATTCGAGCAATACCACTTTTTTCCATTTTCTGTTCTTGCGCTGCTCATCTATGCATTCAGGTGGTGTTAGCTCCCCATGTGTACCTTGAAAATGGTACAATCTTGGGTAGATGAAAAATAATGCATCGCTTGTCTACGGCTTTTTCTTGGTGGTGGGCGATACGGCTGCAATTATATTGAGTTTCGTGGCAGCCTTTATTATTCGGGCGTCAAGCGGACCAGATGTTGCAAATCCGGTTCAGGGCGGAACATTTGCATTGATGGTTGGGAGCCTGTTACCCCTTTGGATCCTCATTTTTGCGCTGCTCGGTCTATACAACTACACAATTTATGAACGTCGCTTCGCTGAGGCCGGCAGACTGTTAGTGGGTTCTTTTGTCGGTGTTCTGATGATGATTGCCTGGGACTACATGAGCCTTCAGGCTATTTTCCCCGCTAAACTCGTGCCCGTCTATGGGCTTGGTTTGGCGTTTATTTTGCTCGTTTGCTTTCGCAATCTCACCCGGGTCGTCAGGACAATGATGTTTGCGTATGGGATCGGACTAACGAGAATGGTAATCATAGGCAATACGCCCGTGACGGAGGAGATTGTGAAATCGTTAGACAACCCGCGCCGGACTGGGTATGAGGTTATAGGGGTTGTTGGCTATCGTAAATCACTCCCAGATCATGTTGCCTCCTATCCCAACTTCGCGAGTTTTCTGGTTGCAGAGCCTCAAGACCTCCATGGCATTATGCAAACCGAGCTCTACTCCAACGAGGCACGGAACGCAGAGATACTTACGTACGCACAAGAGCACCACGTTAGCTACCGGTTTGTCCCCGGCAATAGCGAGTTGTTTGTTGGCAATTTAGACGTTGATCTGTTTCGAAATGCCATCCCTGTTATTCACATTCATCATACCGCGCTTTTTGGCTGGGGGCGCGTCCTCAAACGGCTGACAGATATAGGACTCGGTGGTGTGCTCTTGGGGGCTAGCCTTCCCTTGTGGTTCATTGTCGGGCTCCTTATAAAACTAACCGACCCAAGAGGTCCCATTTTTTACCGCGCCGAAAGGATGAGTCGTTTTGGTAATAAAGTTAAAGTATTAAAATTCCGAACCATGAAGCAAGCTTTCAATGCAATGACCCCTGAGGCTGGATTTGCAAAGATGGGGCGCCCTGAACTGGCAAAACAGTATCGATTAGCTGGGGACCAACTCAAAGATGATCCGCGAGTGAGTCGAATCGGAAAATTCCTACGCACAACCAGCTTGGATGAACTACCACAACTGTGGAATGTTATGCGGGGCGAAATTAGCCTCGTGGGGCCGCGGGCGCTCGATATCGTCGACATTGAGCGTTCGGATAAAAAGAATCTGATTCTCAGTGTCAAGTCTGGATTAACTGGTCTCGCCGTCGTATCTGGCCGACGAGATATATCCTTTGAGGAGCGGCGGAAACTCGATCTGTACTATGTCCAAAATTGGAGCTTTTGGCTCGATATAGTCATCCTTCTTAAGACAATTCGGGTTGTATTGTCCCGGATTGGGGCAAAGTGATGCCCCGACAAAAAATACGCGTTGCTATCGTTCATGACTGGCTCGTTGACGGCGGTGCAGAATTGGTGGTTGAACAGTTGCATCGGCTTTACCCTGACGCACCCATTTACACTTCCTACGCGACACGGGAGTGGCAGAAACGACTTGATGGCGCCGTCGTGACTAGCTGGCTCCAGCCATTCGGCAAATTACGCAAGTTTTTGCCGATTCTACGCATATGGTACTTCTCTCGCCTCAAACTCGTGGGTTACGATATCGTTATTAGCAGTTCTGGAGCTGAAGCAAAAGGAATAAAAGTGCCGGCGGGTACGCTGCACGTAAACTACTGTCACGCGCCGACGCACTACTACTGGAGCCGGTACGACGAGTACATGCGCCGCCCCGGATTTGGCATGTTTGATCCGTTAGCGCGGCTTGGCCTATGGCTCTTTGTGCGGCCCTTGCGGCGCTGGGATTTCAAAGCAGCACAGCGGCCAGATTATATCATTGCCAATTCAACACATATTCAGCGCGAGATACAAAAATACTATGGTCGTGACAGTACCGTTATCCACCCACCGGTGTACTTTGAGCGGTTTCAGAAACGGACTGGCGACCAACGGAAGCGCAAAGGATTTATCATTGCTGGGCGACAGACGCCGTACAAACGATTCGACCTGGCCGTTGTCGCTTGTACTAAACTTGGACTCCCCTTGACTGTCATTGGCACGGGGCCAGACCATGCCCGTTTGCGTCGATTGGCCGGGAAAAGTGTGATCTTTCTGGGCAAGGTTTCCGACGATGTTCTCGCGCAGGAATTTGCAAACTCTGGAGCCCTCATCTTTCCCGGACTAGAGGACTTTGGTATAACAGCACTTGAGGCCATGGCGGCCGGCATGCCTGTCTTGGCACACAAAGGCGGCGGTGCGCTTGATTTTATCAAGCCAGGAGTTACCGGTGAATTTTTTGAAACCCAAACTGCGAAATCTTTGGCGCTGGCCCTCAAACGGTTTGATGTCAATGGATATAGTAGCGCCGCCATACGAGCATATGCGCAAAAATTTTCAAAGGAACGGTTTGCATCCCAGATGAAAAAATACCTCGAAGAACACCTAAGGGCCGATCGCTCCAAGTAAAAACGTCAAATTAATGCTACCACGCATGCTTGCCCAATCCTCAAAGAAGGTGGACACTGAATAAATTGCATACTTAAGCGAAAGGAACCGGCCCATGTGCGGTATTGTCGGCTACATCGGAACTGAGCAAAAAGGAATTTCGATCGTCCTGGCCGGGCTGCAGGCGCTTGAGTACCGAGGGTACGATTCGGCTGGTCTCGCTTATACGGCTCGGGATGGAATCGAGGTGTCGAAACAAACCGGGCGCGTCCAAAGCCTCGTTGACCTTTTGGGCACGCCGCAACCGGAGAGCAATACAGCCATCGGACATACGCGCTGGGCCACACACGGTACGCCGACCGTCGCGAATGCACATCCGCACTTCAATACCGGGAATGACATTATGGTTGTTCATAATGGTATTATCGAGAACTATGCCGAACTTCGTGATAGCTTGAAAAAACAAGGCTATGAGTTTTCAACCGAGACCGATACTGAGGTTATCCCCCATCTGCTCGATTATTATGCCCGTGAAGCCCCCTCATTCGAGGACGCGTTTCGGCGGACGCTCGATCAGCTGCGTGGGGCTTACGGCCTAGTGGTGCTGACCGCGCGCGAGCCTGATACCCTTTTTGCCGCACGGCTTGGTAGCCCGCTCGTTCTTGGGATTACTGAAGATCGGTCGCTGATACTTGCTTCTGATCCAGCTGCGCTTCTCATGCATACGAAAGAAGTCGTATATCTCAATGACTACGAGTACATTACCGCTCATCGTGACGGTGAGTACACAATCCGCGATCTTCGTAACGATAAGACTGTCGTGCGTGATACAGAAACATTGGATTATGATGCCGACCAGGCTCTACTGGGGGATTTTCCTCATTTTATGCTCAAAGAAATATATGAAGCCCCACAGACAATTCGTTCTGCCACGCTTGGGAGAATTAAGCCCGAGAATGGTATTGTGAAGCTCGGCGGCCTCGAGAGTATCGCCGATCAACTCAGGCATCTTGACCGTATCGTTATTGTCGCCTGCGGTACGGCTAGCTACGCTGGGTTGCTTGGTGAATACGCTATCGAGGAACTTGCAGGGATACCAGTAGAGGTGCACATAGGCTCTGAGTTCAAATACCGAAAGGAGCCGTTTTCGCGCAGCACTGCGCTTATCGTTGTATCCCAGTCCGGCGAAACTGCGGACACAATTGCTGCACTCAAAAAAGTTGAAAACTTCGGTGTTTTAAAGCTTGGTGTCGTCAATGCTACCGGTAGTACTATCGCCCGAATGACCGATGCGGGAGTCTACTGCCACGCCGGCCCTGAACAAGCAGTTGCCAGCACAAAAGCGTTTTTGGCGCAGTATACGATCTTGCTTCTGATTGCCCTTCATCTCAGTAACGGACACAGCGATCAGTACCAAATGCTGCTAAGTGAGCTGAATCTACTGCCCCAAAAAGCCGAGAAAGTACTCGAACAGGCCGAGCACATAAAGAATCTTGCCAAGAAGTACGCAGGCGCATCCAACATGATGTATCTCGGTCGCGGTTATAACTACCCACTTGCCCTCGAAGGTGCACTCAAGCTGAAGGAATGCGCCCTAGTCCATGCCGAAGGATACCCCGCCGGCGAGCTCAAGCACGGCCCTCTCGCCTTGATCGATGAGAATCTGCCGAGTTTCGTCATTGCAACTGATTCTGAGCTACTCGAAAAGACGTACAGTAATATCGAGGAGATCCGGGCGCGAAAAGGGCCTGTGGTGGCCATTGCGACCGAAGGAAATGAACACATCGCGTCGGTAACTGACGATGTAATATACATTCCTGCGACACTACCCCAGACGGCACCACTTTTGAGCGCCATTGCCGTACAGTTGTTTGCCTACTATGTGGCCGTTGAGAAAAGACTGAACGTCGATAAGCCACGCAACTTAGCGAAGTCTGTCACGGTTGAATAACGCATGACGAGTAAACAGACAGAGATGGGCGTTATGCTGATCCACCAAGAAAAATCAATTAAATTTGATCGGTTCATAAAAACTTGGCATTCAGGGCCTAGCTACAAGTGCCAATGAAACTTTAACTGATTTTCACGTAGCAGCTCGTCTGAGCTGTATCATATGCTATTGCTTGGTACGGTCATGATGATCTATCTTCAGTTTCTCGAAGATTCTCATATAGCCCGCTGCTGTTTGTTCCCAGGAGAAATTATCCAATACATATTCTCGGACATTTTGACGAGAAAACATGGAATGTGAAATTTCGTCATTAATTGCATCGATGAAGCTTCTAGGATTCTGGCTCTCGAGTAGTCGTCCTGTTTTCCCCTCCGCAACCGCATCGACGATCCCTTCAATTCCGGAAGCAAATACAGGCGTGCCACATGATGCTGCCTCGACTGCCACAAGCCCAAAACCTTCCATGTCGCCAGGCACCTTTAGATTCGGCATGAGGAAAATATCTGCCGAGTTGTAAAGCAGATCGCGCGCAATACTAGAAATATAGCCCAGCAAAAAAACTTTGTCCCGAAGACCATTGGCATTAACGGCGTCTTGAATTTCTCCTTTATCTGGTCCATCGCCTGCAATGAGATACGTGAGATGTGGTTGACTCGCTGCCAGAGTTGGCATAACTTCACGAACAAACCAGCTTACACCTTTGCGTTTTACAAGACGACCCGTTGTTACTATGATTTTCTTCCCTGCGATTTGCTCAGTATCCAATGATAGCTCCTTGGCAAGTTGCTCGCGCAATGCTGGTTGGGCTCTATCGATGAAAAATGAATCTCTACAGCCGTACACAACTCGCTTCAGCTTAACAAGCGGGTGCCTATTTCGGACTTCCGTCTCTGTCTGTATACCGCCAGCGACTACGCAGTCAATTTTGGGAAAGCAAAACTTCATTACTTTTTGATATGTTTTGTTTGGAAATGTTACGTCAAGTCCGTGTACGGATACAACACACGGCCTACGAACGAGCACTCGGAGCAAAACTCCCATAGGAGCAAGCATGCCGTCTTGCAGATATATAACATCTGGACGCCTTAACCATCCGGAAAATAACGCGCGCAGTAACAGGATAGGGTACACTATCGGCAAATATTTATTCGCACCGCCATACTTTATGATTCGGACATCTGCCAACGACTGAAGCGAGGCATGCATTTCGTAGGCAGCGGTCTCCATACCGCCAACCGACGGAGGAAACTTGCGCGTAATATAGAGTATTTTCATAGCTTTATGCGGTAAAATGTAGTATTCCTTCAATCACAAGAGCTGTGTCTTCCCAGCGAGATACTTCTAGACTATCTATACCCATCGCTTTTACAGGGTAGTCATTGCCTCCTTCCTGTAGCTTATCACCAAGGAATAAAATGTCTTCTTTCCCTACTTCAAGCATCCCCATAAGCTTTTTCATGCCATAAGCCTTATCGATACCCGGTTTCGTTACGTCTATCGAGGTGGCACCACCTGCCCTAACTTCGAAATCTGGCAGTTTCTCCGATAAATAACGCTGGAGATTTAATTTTTTGACATTATCCGGGTCCCAGGACTCCTTGAGATCAACACCCTTGTCACCAAGCACCGCTACAACA
>JAGOTO010000025.1 GCA_018061705.1 Candidatus Saccharimonadota bacterium
CCGTACACGAGCTCCGCACGCCACTCACACTTTTACGAGGATACATCGAGGTGTTTGATGAGGAGCTCGGG
The DNA here is from genome assembly GCA_018061705.1 of Candidatus Saccharimonadota bacterium. The sequence goes on from JAGOTO010000025.1 coordinate 72, forward strand.
CCAGAACTCAACGAAGAACTCCAAGTATTCATGAAAAAGATGAATGCCGCCGCCCAACAGCTCTCAGCGTTTGTTGACAACATCCTGAATGTTGCAAAAATAGAAGGCAATCAGCTAACCCTACAGCTCCACAAAGAGGACTGGAACGAGATCATTACGACCATTGTCAGCGACCTTCAGCTACGGGCCAACGTCCGGGGTGTCACAATAATAATGAACATCAACCCAGGTATACCCGCAGTGGCTGTTGATCGTTATAGCATATATGAGGTACTCGCCAATCTCCTCGACAATGCCATCAAGTATTCTCATGGCGCCAACGAGATACACTTGAATGCATCCGTGAATACTGATGGCCTTGTCGAAACAAGTGTACAAGACTTCGGTGTCGGTATCGACACAAGTATTCTGCCTCATGTATTTGACAAGTTCTACCGCAATCATCGCAATCGTGCTCAGATAGGCGGAACCGGCCTTGGCCTTTACCTTAGTCGGGCAATAGTGCAGGCTCACGGTGGCCAGATCACTGTCCGTAGCAAACCAGACCAAGGGACTACAGTGTCTTTTACCGTACTACCCTATGAAAGACTCACCGAAAAACAAAGATCTTCTGCGGCAAATGGCATCAGTCGCAGCGCCCACGGCTGGATCAAAAATCACTCAATGTACCGAGAATAACCCGATGTCAGGTGCAATCCTACGATGAGTCATGGTCTGTCGTGCATGATTGGCCTCTGGGATTTCGGCCTTGGGCTCTTTCGGCCCTAATATCTGCTACACTATAGCCATGAGCACTGCCCAGCCCGCACCCAAAAAAGTCCTCTGCATCGAAGACGAACACTTCATTAGCGAGCTCTACCTACGCGCCCTAACTAAAGCTGGCTACGATGTGGACGTCGAAAGCGACGGCCAGGCCGGCCTCGCGGCCGCCCAAACTGACCAATACGATATCATTCTGCTTGATCTTATGGTGCCCCACATTACTGGCATAGAAATACTGCGGACACTGCGCAACCCCGCCGAAACTACCCGCCTCCACGCGCGAATCATCATAACCACTAACCTCGAACAACGCGAAGATATTCGGTCTGACATCGAGCAACAGGCCGATGGCTACCTTGTGAAAGCAAATATAACCCCCCGGGAACTCGTCAACTTTCTCAGCAACCTCGACGCACCAGCCTCGTAAACACTGGGTCTTACCAAAATCCCCTTGTCGCCAAAACTACACTATGCAGACCCTAAGCACGAGCGTATACTACACAATCCAGCCATGTGAGGACTTTGAGCTAACCACTCGATTTGCCTGACAGACTTAACCATTTCACGGCAATCATACCTCGGTCACTGTGCGCCTCAATTATCATCCAGGTTCCTTGCAGGCACTCCGCGCGAAACGGTCGCGAATGTGACAGGCACCTTTCTCTAAAAAACCGTTGCCGATAGAAAATCTGATCGGCCTTTTGTCGTTGAGCACAGACAGAGCTACTCTCTGCCAGTCCCAGGCAACCTTAGACTTATCTAACCCCCCGAAAGGCTGGTTATTATCCCCCTAGCCCTATCGACAAAAGCCAAAGAAACGTAACCGAGGAAGAAGCCATGACCCAAACGATAAACCAAGAAATTACTATTAACGCTATCTATTTTGCTGGCCGCGACATGAAGACCTTCCCCAGAGAAATTGAATACGCCGGACGAGCAGTGACATTTGCAGGTGGCTTGCGCTATCTTGTGGCGCGAGGACAGGAAGCGCTCCAGCTTTTTGATATGAGCAGCGACGACGGCCTGACCTACCGAATCAGTCGCCGGGGCGACCACTGGACGCTGCTCGGCACGAAAGGAGCAATCCTATGAATAACCGACAATACCTTGTTGAAGATATTGACCAGATACACCGATATTTCCCGGGCGCCGAGCCTATCGCACTCCATACACCGTTTGACCTCACACCTCCCGGCCGACAAATCATCACCGACATTTTCCGCGCTGAATCGCCAAACGGGCACCGCTGGAAGGGAGGGCTGCGATGGACGATCTGAACGTCCTCGACGAGGCTTCCCTAGAAACCGGCACATCCGTCGCAACACACAAAGGTTTTCCGAATCCCGGAGCCGAACGCGGACGCAACCCTTTGAGCCTTGACCGCTTACTCATCCGCTCTCCCTCAAGTACATATTTTTTCCGTATTCGTGGACATAGCTGGCACGATTACGGTATTCATGACGGAGACATCGCCATCATCGACCGCAGCCGCACACCGACCCCAGGTAAAATCGTCATTGCCACAACAGATAGCGGAGAACTGATTTTGGGCGAATGGGGTAAAATCCGTCTCGAGAACCTCTGGGGTGTTGTCACGAGCACCGTCCATACATATTGAGTCGATGGTACGGCCGAGTAGCTACTCGGCCGAGAGGTGAAAGCCTTCGACGAGGAGTCTTCGTCTTTTTGTCCGACGCAAAAAATACGAGGTCAGATTTCGCCGGGACCAAAATAATGATACTAAAATCCAAATGATATACACCAAGCTTGATTCAGCACCTAGGATAACAGGGCAGGAGGAGCCCGTACCAAACAGCAGACCATGTATGCACTCATAGACTCAAACAATTTCTTTGTCAGCTGCGAGAGGCTATTTCGTCCCGATATAGAGGGGAAGCCCGTTGTGGTGCTTAGCAGCAACGATGGCTGCGTCATATCACGTAGCGCAGAAGCGAAGGCGCTTGGTATCCCAATGGGCGCACCCATTTTTAAGCACCGAGAGCTCTTCAGCAGCCATGGTGTCGTTACATTGAGTGCTAACTTTGAGCTGTACGGCGACATCTCCGAGCGAATCGCTACCTTGCTTACCTCCATAACACCACGCATTGAACTCTATAGCATAGATGAGGCCTTCCTTGATCTCGATAACCTCAACATCATCGACTATGATGCCTGGGGCAAGAAGGTACGAAATATCATGTTGAAAAACATCGGCATACCCGTAAGCATAGGTACCGCCCCTACAAAAACACTGTGCAAGCTCGCCAATCTCTGGGCAAAAAACCACGGTGATACAGAAGGTGTTGTTTCCTTAGAGCCAAGGGAGAGGACGACGCCACAGCACAACCCCCGAACAGCCCTGGCACAGACAGAGGCGCCGTACGCCGCCGACCCCTATCTCCTCACTCTCGCGGCTGTTGACATAGCCGATGTTTGGGGCGTCGGCTGGAGACTTACCCCAAAACTGCGGGCCGAAGGTATATATACCGCACTCGACCTCGCCCTCATGCGCCCTCAGTACGCCCAGCAGCTCATGGGAGTTCATGGCCGCCATATGGTCTACGAACTTAACGGTACGCGCTGCCTACCGCTGCAGGCCCACACAAAGCCCCAGCAGATGATTTCTCGCGGTCGACAATTCGGCAAAGACACCAATGATTTCACCGTGATAGAAGCTGCTATTGCCAGCCTGGCATCAAACGCCGTCAGGGAGCTACGCCGCGAACAACAGCTGGCTGGCTCGGCAGCCGTTGTCTTGCGCACAAACCGCCTCAAGCCTAACTACCTGCGTACCCATGCTACCGTACGCTTCGCAATACCAACCGCTGATACCGGCGGCATCTGTAGTGAGCTCGTGCAATCGGTGCGTACAACGTTCCGAACGGGAGCGCACTATCACAAAGCCGACGTAACTCTGTACGGCCTGTCATCCTCCCTGGCATTGCAGGTTGACATGTTGGGTGGCCCCAACCGCCTCGCGGCGCACCACACCAGCCAAGCCCGAATGCGCGCTGTGGATGCGCTCAATAACAAATTCGGCCCACGCGCAGTCAGACCGGCCGCAGAGCTACTCAGCAACGCTTGGCGCCCTCGCAGCAGCATGCTCAGCCCTCGCTACACAAGTGATTGGAGCGAGCTGCCTGAGTGCAAAGCCATCAGACTAGGCAGCCTCCAGTGACGGCCAGAAAAACACCTGTGGAGCACCTGGCAAAGCATTATGTCGTAACCGACCACTGATGACCGCATAGACATTAGTTTCATACTTAGGAGTTCTTGGCGGGCGACGATCCACAATGTCCTGAGCAAGCATGTCGGCCATAGCCGCAACAACGAACTCGCCGGGATGCGGAAAGATTGTCATTTGGCTTTGGTCTGGGCAGGCACTAAATCCAAGGTTTCTTAAAAATCGACATAATGCTTCAGTTGCCACAGGGACCGGGATTACGGTATGCGTACCGCTTTCGTTCAGACACATTGGAACTGCCTGTTCCATCCTCGTCGCATCTGGGATTAATGACGAGTGACCCATAGTGTACTCCCTTATTAATTGATCTTACAACTCTAGCAGAGTGTATGGTGTCAGTAAATATGTGACAGCAGACAACAATGTTTACGTTGATTGCACAGTGGTGTACGCTGTATGCATGCCCGACTCTTTTCGGTTTGAAGAAATTGGCCTAGAAACCCGTGACAAACGAGTCTACGAAGCACTCGTCGCAAACCCCCAGAGTAGCTTGCGCAAAATTGCTGCTGATACAGGCATCAATCGTGGTAGCGTATATGAGAGTATCAAGAAATTAGCCGAGCAAGGGCTCGTCGGCTCGATAGAGGTCGGCAAACAACGCCGCTATACCGCATCAAACCCCGGTGTCATCATTGAGCTACTTAGAGAGCGGCAGCAGCAGACTGTCACGGCGCAGGCCGCCGCCGAGTTGTACATCACCAACCTTCCACAGCCCAGTGAGCCCACCCACACAACGTCCTTCGCAACATTTTATGAAGACCACGAGGGAATCGCCGCGGTGCTACGAGACGTCCTTGCGACCTGTCGCAACCAACCCGAACACCTGTACCGAGTCATCTCAACTACAAGGGTCAGGCAGTACATGTATCATAATTTCTCCAATTTCACACAACGCCGAATCGCTGAAAATATTATGGTTCGGGTGATCGGAGTCGGAAGCGGTGGAGCTCCTGACATGCTCAGCGAACGGAAAATTCTCGTCGCAACGCGCGGTGAAGAGCCGAATTGCTACACCCTAATCTACGGCGACAAGACCGCACTCATTACACTCGGTGAAACCAATGTACTCTCGGCTATCGTTATCGATAACCCTGGGGTCGCATCGCTCCAGAAAGAGTTATTTGATCACCAGTGGCAGACCCTATAGCGACACGTATGCCAGATATTGCACCTAGCCTTATAAAAAGACACCCTCGTATATCTGATCAAGTCAGCCAAGAGCAGATTGAGACAATCTTGCATCAGCTTCAGGAGGTTGTGTTATCAGCGACGAGAGGAGATATCGTCGAGTTTGGCTGCTACATCGGCACAACCAGCGTATTTATCCGCCGTTTGCTTGACCAGCTCAACCAATCCGACAATCGTGCCTTTCACGTCTATGACAGCTTCGCCGGCCTACCACCAAAATCCGCCCAGGACGCTTCACCGACAGGGGAGCGTTTCACCGCGGGCGCTCTCGCAGTCAGCAAGAAAATGCTGCTCCGTGAGTTCCAAAAGGCCAATCTGCGGCCCCCCATTGTCCATAAGGGTTGGTTTAGCCAGTTAAACAGTGAGGACATACCCGATCAGATTGCATTCGCATTTCTTGATGGCGACTTCTACCAGTCTATCCGAGACTCGCTTCGTCTCGTTTTGCCCAAAATGCACCAAGGGGGTACTATCGTCATCGATGACTATGCCCGTGAGGCTTTGCCTGGCGTCGCCGCAGCAACACGAGAGTTCTTTCCGGGTGATCGGGTCACGATCGTACACAATCTAGGAGTTATCCACCTATGAGAATCCACCTGGTTACTGTCGGCAAGCCCAAAATTCCCTATGCACGGGCTGGCTGGGAGGAGTACTTTAGACGGTTAGATCGCATACACAAAATACGCGTGTCACATATAGGAGATAAGTACGCCGACGATGCCCAGCATATCCTGGGTGAAGTGACAGGTTCATCAATAGTGGTACTGGAGATTAGCGGGGTTGAGTATAGCTCCGAACAATTAGCTGGCTTTCTGCGTGCACGCGAACTTGAGAGCAGGGAAGTCAGCTTTATCATAGGAGGCCCCGATGGCTTACCCCAAAAAGTACGCGATGCCGCCAATTTCCACTGGTCGCTTGGACGGCTTACGCTTCCTCATGATCTTGCGATGATTGTTACGCTCGAGGCGCTATACCGCGCCAGTAGCATCAACCTAGGCTTACCCTACCACAAGTGATCTAGACAGCACATACCTGCTGTGGTACGCTGTTGTAGCCCAAATGGAACTTCGGTCCGTACCGTATTGCGCACCGGCCCCG
>JAGOTO010000026.1 GCA_018061705.1 Candidatus Saccharimonadota bacterium
GGCGAATCTGGTAGTCTCATAGGAAGTAAAGGGAGCAAATCGTGGCTTACGTATTGGCGGTGACAAATCAGAAGGGCGGGGTTGGCAAGACAACCACGACTGTTAATTTGGCAGCTCAGTTGGCGGCTTCGCACCGCAGGGTTGTGATCGTTGACCTTGACCCGCAAGGCAATAGCTCGAGTAGTTTAGGAGTCGATAAAGACCAGCTAGACCGCACATTGTACGACACGTTGATCGGTGATGCAAAGGCATCGGACATCGTCCAGCAGACAAGCACCAAAAATCTATACATCTTGCCCGCCAATGCGAGCTTGGCTCAGGCCGAAGTGGATCTTGTTGCCCTCGAGCGGAGGGAAATGAGACTCAAGAGTGTCCTGTCTCTCATCGATGCTGACGTAGTCATTATTGACTGTCCTCCTGCGCTCGGTCTGCTAACTATCAATGGACTTGCTGCTGCAGACGGGGTGATAATACCGGTTCAGGCCGAGTATTTCGCGCTGGAGGGGCTCAGCCAGCTTATGCAGACGCTGCAACTTGTCAGGCAAGGTATCAATCCCAGGTTGAAAATATTTGGAATCGTCCTGACGATGTACACCAAGAGGATGGTGCTCAGTGAGCAGGTCAAGCAGGAAATTGCTACGCACTTTGGGGATAAACTATTCCAGACTGTCATACCGAGAAATATTCGACTCGCCGAAGCGCCGAGCTACGGCAAGACTATTTTTGAGCATGACCGTTGGAGTAAGGGTGCGCGGGCATACAAAAGCCTTGCAAGCGAAGTGATGAAACGAGGCAATTTCTGACTAGGGTAGACCTTACAGGACAACTCAAACATTGAATTGGAGTGGTTAGATTGGAATGGTCGTTTATCCTAGGGGAACGGAGTGGTATCATAAGGATATGCAATATAGGGGGAAACGGTTATGGCGGTGAAATCAGGGCTGGGGCGTGGACTTGGCTCCCTTATCCCAGAGAGTTTTGACTCGTCGACTTTGGTTCAATCCGGAGAAACTGTCGAGCAGATACCCCTAGAGCAAATTGTTCCAGACGAGAACCAGCCACGTACGGTTTTTGATGAAGCATCGCTTGCTGAACTTGCTGAAAGTATTCGGCGACATGGTGTCGTGCAGCCGCTGATCGTACGAGCTCTTTCCCACGGAAAATACGGCATTGTTGCCGGTGAGCGTCGGTGGCGCGCCTCTAAGATGGCGGGAGTATCATCGGTGCCAGCACTCGTTCGTTCAATTCGTCAGCAGGAAAGACTAGAAGTAGCATTGATCGAAAACGTCCAACGCGTTGATCTGGAACCGCTTGAGCAAGCCGTATCGATAGAACGTCTTCATCAACAATTTAATCTTGGGTATGCCGACATAGCGCAACGTCTCGGCAAGGCCGAGACGACCGTCAGTAATATTGTTAGGCTGTTGCAGCTTCCACCCAAAGCTTGGCGAGCGCTTGAACAGCACCAGATCACTGAAGGGCATGCGCGGCAAGTTTTGGCACTCAAGGATATGCCTCTCAAGCAAGATGAGCTTGTGCGGCTGATTGTCAATGGCGCGTGGTCAGTTCGGCAAGCCGAGCAATTTGTCAGTTCAGTCAAGGCCGGTCATAAAAAGACGAGTGCTGCTCGGAAACGAATGGCCACGGAAACTCCCGCAACCAAAAAGCTCAGTAAGCGTTACGGGACATCCGTAACCATCCGGAGGACAGCAAAAGGGGGAAAGCTTGAAATCGGCTTTAACTCCGACGATGATCTACGGCGGCTTCTGGAAGAACTCGCTCACTAGTTTCGGTAGGTCCAGCAATTGTTCGTTGAACTCAGGAGCCGACTAATCTGGCCGAGACTACTTCAGCTTGTTTCGGTGCAAGTGGGTCAGAATTTTTTGATGTTGGAAAGCGGCATCATCCTGAGGACAAGTTTGCCAACGACCTGGTCAGTTTTGATCGGCCCGAAGCTACGAGAGTCGAGCGAATTCGTTCGATTGTCGCCGCAGACATAAAGTTCATCGTCGGCAAGCTCAGTATCGACACTATTTGCTGTCGGTGGTATTTTGCCGTCAGCACCGTACGGTAGCGTGGCATCGGGCTCGAAGCCGTTAGGGTATTGAGCATTATATATGGTGACCACATTGTCTTTTATGACCACTCGATCACCAGGTAGTCCAATCACGCGCTTTACGAGTTGTCTTTGCTCTGTGCTAGCCCCAAATTCCGATAAACCCGATTCGTTCAGAATGATGACGTCGCCTCGGTTCGGTATGTATTGATGTCCGGTAATTTTTGCCCATGTTCGTGGGAGCTTCCAAACAATCAAGCGGTCATTATTTTGCAGAGTTTGTTCCATGCTCGGCCCATCGACCTGATACGACTGGAATACATAAAGTGTTAGCCCGACGGCTATCAGCGGAGCCAGCAGTAGGAGTAAAACAGTTGACAAGGTCTCGCGCAGCGAATGCCTGCCCCTTGGTGACGGCTCTCCGCTGCCTAAGACAGGCGTTGGGTCTAGGGGCGGTTCAGTAGTTTCACTTGGCTGCATAGCCATAACTATAACGCAAATAACCGAAGCTGCCAACGGATAGCATAAAAGTTTCATTTGGTGGCCGTTTTGATATACTGTACATGATATGAAATGGGTGACGAGATGTAATAGAGTACGTGGCTGTTTCGCGGTCACGCCCGCTGGAGCTATTGGGTGAAGCGTTTACCGCAAAAGCTCAAACCGAGCAGGGGTTTTTCGCATAGCTTCTATATCGCCTACAATCTTTTGCTGCCGGTCCTTGTGCTCGGACTCGTTCGAACCAGTTTCGTCCCTGTTGCGCTCGCTATCATACTTTTGAGTAAGTGGCGCGTATTTTCTGTACGCCCACGATTTTGGGTAGCAAATATCAGGACGAACGCCGTGGACGTGATCGTAGCCGTCTCGGTTTTGGCACTGATAGCAGGGACGGATAGTCAGGCCGCACAGCTCATATATACCGGGCTATGGATGGTTTGGCTAGTTTTGATTAAACCTCGTAACGATGTATTTTGGATGTCAGTCCAAGCGTTTGTCGGACAAACACTTGGCCTTGTTGCAGTTTTCTCTGCGTGGGACCACACTTCGCTTTGGGCGCTCATCGTTGCAATTGGCAGTATATGCTTTTTTGCAGCACATCATTTTTTCTATGCTTTTGACGAGGAATATTTACGGCTTCTCGCGTATGCTTGGGCTTATTTTGGAGTGGCGCTGACATGGGTTCTAGGACACTGGCTGATATTTTATTATCAGGTTGTTGCTCAGCCTGTCCTCATCCTCACCACCATGGCATTCAGCTTGGGTACACTGTATTATCTCGACCATTTTGATAAATTATCTCGTCCAATTCGTCGACAAGTGATATTCATACTCGTTACCTTACTGCTTGTGATCGTCGTGTTTTCTGATTGGGGCGACAAAATTGTTTAGTCCTCAGATTCGACTCAGTTGATCACGCTATAAACATACAATAAAGGAGATTCGCCAATATGCCTTTACCAGACAAGCAAACAGAAAGTTCTTTTGGGATGCAAAGTAGGCAGTCCGAGATTCAAGCTGGAACTGCCAAACCGACAGAGTATGGCACGGTTCTGAGGCGGGGCGGCTCGGCGGCTTGGCTGAGAAGGTTGGTAGCCTCGGTCCTTGTTGCCGTAATTGGTTTTGGTGGGGGCTGGTTAGGCGCGGCAAGTCGGTCAAATGATGAAGCGGTCGTTCAGCAGAAAACAGTCCTCACTTCACAAGCAAAACTCGTGAGTTCAATCGCCGATAATGTAGGTGAGAGTGTCGTGTCGGTCAATGTCACTTCGCAGGCAGAGAGAAGCCCATATGGTAGTTTCTTTGATTACGGATATGGTGGATACGATCAGGAGAGTGCTGGAACCGGTATCGTGCTCACAGCGGATGGATTGGTTATGACCAATCGCCATGTTGTGCCAAGCGGAACGACTGAGGTAAGTCTTACTTTGAGTGACGGGACGGTCCTCGATAAAGTAAAAGTCGTTGGTCGCACAAGTAGCAATGACAGTTTGGACATTGCTTTCTTGCAGATTGAAGATCTCGAAGGACATAGGCTCGTTCCTGCAAAAATCGGTGATTCGAGTAAAATGCAGGTTGGCGATCCCGTCGTCGCCATCGGGAATACTCTCGGTCAGTTTCAAAATACTGTGACGAGTGGGATCATCTCCGGGTACGGCAGGAGTCTTCAGGCGGGTGACGGCAGCGGCTCGGAGGCAGAGAACCTCGATGACATGTTCCAGACTGATGCAGCGATCAATGAAGGAAATTCTGGCGGTCCGCTCGTCAATATGAATGGCGAGGTAATCGGAGTCAACACTGCCATCGCAACCGGCGCGCAAACTGTCGGGTTTGCTATCCCGATCAATAACGTCAATGGACTTATCGAAGGGGTGAAATCAACAGGCAAGCTTGAACGTCCATATCTCGGTGTATTCTACGTGATGTTGACCGACGATATCGCTAAAGAATACGATCTTGACGTCAAACGCGGTGCATATATTCCAAATGCCAGTGCCGGCAACCCAGCCTCAGTTGTACTCGACGGGCCAGCAGCAAAAGCTGGTGTCAAAGAGGGAGATGTTATTGTCGAAATCAATGGAAAATCAATCGATGAGAAAACAAGCTTACTTTCTATGCTTGGCAAGCGAAAAGTCGGAGATAAGGTCACATTGACCATTGTACGTGACGGCAAAAACTTGGAACTCGATGTGCGGCTCGCCGCGGCTCCGTCTAGCTAATTTCATACGCGACACTTCACTCGGGATGTCATCGTATCAGATATGAGTTTCACCTGGACTGGCACCAACCGTCCGTCTAAAGACCTGCACCAATCCCTGGACCGCGGCGGTCCTGAAGCCTGCATCGTGCGCAATCCTTGCCAGTGGTTGATGCTGAAACGGCAGTGCCTCAGTAATGATCATTGTGCGAGGCGCGGGGAAATCTTGTGCTGCAAATAGCCGACGATAATGATCGAGGCCATCGCTACCACTAAAGAGGGCGAGCTGTGGCTCATGCCGTGCGGCAGCATTGATGGGGTAATCGGCCGGCACGTAGGGCAAATTAGCAAGGATAATTGCGGTGCTCTTTGGCACCGGGTCTTGCCGCAGCGGCTCAAGGAGGTCACCCTGCCGAAAATCAATGATTGCCTGAAGCGTCTTGGCGTTTTGTCGGGCGATCTTCAGACATTCACCATCGATATCGGTTGCAAAAACACGTGCACCTGGATACTCAAGCTTGGCAGTGATGGCGAGCGCCCCGGAACCTGATCCGACATCGATGATGTCTGGTGTTGATAAGGGACTCGCAAATATTAGTAGTTGCTCGATGATCGATTCGCTTTCTGGGCGCGGGATCAGGACATGCCGATTAACATAGAACTCTCTCCCATAGAACTCAGCTATACCCCTGATGTAGGCAAGTGGTATGTGTTGTTTTCGTTGAACAATTTTTGTACTCAATTTTTTTAAGTCTGACTCCTGTAATTCATATTCGGGGTGCGCCAAAACCCACGCCTTATCTCGCCCAACTTCATCGCATAAAAGCACCAACGCATCTAGTCGTGCCGTTGTGATACCGGCTGCCAGCAGCTCCTGGGTAGAGCGGCCCAGCCAAGTGTCTAGTGTCTTAGCCATATAACTCGCTATGGGTACCGATGATGGCAAAAATGATTATTTCATCACCTCGTTTTATGTACAGTGCTCGCAGGTCGCCGTTTACATTCATGCTCCAGTACCCTGCGTAGTTGCCTCGTAGCGGGTGGACACGTAGTTGCGGCGCGGTGGGGTCAGTCAGGAAGAGTTGCAACCTATCGTCAAACTGCAGCTGAAGGTGGAGTGGCAGTTTTTTGTATTGCTTCTTAAATTTCGGCAGGTACTGGATGATCATGGCGGCGCTATTTTTTTAGGTCTGCCAAAAAATCTGTTGCCGACGTGAAGGGTTGGCTCGCCTCACCGCGCTCTAGCTCGGCCTCTACCTCGGCTATCAGTGACTCAAGATTGGGTGTCATTGGTTCAGGCGCATAGAGTTCGATCCGGCGGGTGGCGGCAACCTGGCGAAGATACGAATTTATGAGGGCACTCAGCGTTAGTCCGGCACTCTTAGCGACTTCTTGTGCTGACTGCTTGACATCACTATCTAACTTTACGCTTATAACAGTACTCATACATACATAGTATATAAAAAGTAGGTTTCCGTCAACAACATTTGCTTTTAATAGAAAATATGTAAAAACTATTGACAAATCCAGAGAGAGAGAGTATTAT
>JAGOTO010000027.1 GCA_018061705.1 Candidatus Saccharimonadota bacterium
GCCGTGACGGCACATCGAGCTCGAGCGTTATCGACAGTTGTTTCGCGTACGGTGACAGGGAATGCAGCGTATCATTAAGTAGGCTCGTCACTGCAACTGGTTCTTGTTCGGGCTGAGCACTACCACAGTGCAAACGCATGGTCAGGGTATAGCTCTCGAGAAGCTGGAGTGATGAACGACTCAGGTCATTGACCGTTCCCCACTCTGCCGGACGATCAATACCTCCTCTCAATGACTGTTCGCTGATGTTTGCCAGCTGAAGCATGGTGTGAGACACGCCATCGGCTAGACTGACAAAAAGTCGCTCTTCCCTACTCAAGACTTTCGCCCAATCACTTTGCCGCAATTGTATCCCCTTACTACTCTCCAATATATCCTCAGTATAGAGAACTATTGTATCCAAACATACAGTAAAAACAACTACGCTGCCGCCGACGGCAATTCTAAGGAGAGAATCGAGCCTTCGGTAAGATATTGGTATTAAAGTCTGACAGATATTGGTCTGATTCGATCCATAGCTTTAGTGTTTTGTCTCGCACTGGCAGCATAACGATGCTCCCCCTACGGGTCTGCGTGATTTGTCCGTCGATACGCACCCCAACCGCCTTTGGCGTCTGAGGGAGAGCGTAAGGAGTCACGGTTACCTTACCCTGGGACTGAAGGCTCTTATAGGGGTTGAGCGCTACACTATAGCTTGTTGCAATTATCTGGGCCCTCAGTGCAAAAACCATCTTGTCGTCGCCAACTTCTGGTACAAAACCAGGGCTAAAGTAAGCATCGAGTGGCTGACTCGTATTTGACACTACATATGCGCTCCATGTTTTCGGATACTCAAGATGGAGACTGCCATACGCTTCTGATCCAGTGTACGTCTTGAGTGGATTTTTTGCTTCTTCTGCGTAGCGAACTGCTTCGTCTTTTTTGACGCTTTGCGTATTTTGCTGAACCGCCGCTGCGATCTTGGAGTCAACATTATTTTTATAATCCTGTTGAACGCCGTAAGACCACACCGAAAAACCGAGTGCTGCCAGTAGTGCGACAACCAACAGACCGATAGTGACAATACTTGCGGCTGAACCTGATTGATCACCCACTCTTTTCATACTGCTCATGGTAGCGCACCAACGAATTTCACGCAAGTTCTGCCCTCTCGCGCTACGAGCTTCGGGGTGTTGGCCGGTAGTCATAGTAAAACACTCCGTTTTTTTCAGCATCCGGTATGCGATTGGGCACCTGAAACGTAACACTCGCCAGTGGCCTCAAGTATGCACTCATTTTTTGATCAAGCTTTGGCATAAAACGGTCGAGTAAAAAGACAAAAACCCCATCAGCATCCGGCCATTGTTTCCACCAAAAGTTTCCCCAGACAATACGAACCTGCGCTCGATAACGCCGCAATCGCCAGATTGATATGAGCACAAGAAGCGGATTAATCTCGATACCGATCGCCTTGTAGCCGGCCTGTGCAGCAAGCAATAGTACCTTACCATCTCCGCTGCCAAGCTCGAGAATCGTCTGACCTTGCTGCAAGTCGAGCAGATCAAACGCCGCCTGAGCCTGTGGACGAAGCGTCGGTAAATACGGCGCTCCAAAAAATACAGCCATCGCAAATAGGCCAAGCAACCCAACCCCAAAAACTATCAAATACTGCATTATCTCCCTTTTGAAAGTTGTTTTTTTATAACAATCTCTGCTTCTTGCAAATACTCTTCTATCTGGGCAATCAGGGCTTTGCCTGTTTTGTGGAGCTCGAGTGCCTCGTCAAGTTTGATATCGTCGGTTTGCATACGTTCAAGCAGTGCCTCAAGTTGTTTTGTTTTTGCTGCATAATCAAATTGCTCATTGGTGTCACTCATATGTCCCCTTCATTGTTGATTAACGTCGTCTTTTTCACCTGGGATATGATAATTCCATCTGTAAATTTCACCTCGATAGCGTCACCGATCTTTACATCACCCGCTCGATCAATCAGCCGCCCTCCCGTATGAACGAGAGCATAGCCTTGCTGCAAGGGACGCAGAGGATCGTACGCTGCGAGCAGCCGTCCGCAAGATCGATTATATTGTCTGGCTTCACTCCATTTCGAGCGGAGGGCTTCGTCGAGTTTTTGGGCCGTGACACCGACCTCTGTCCGGTACTTTATCATAATCACTGCAAATAACTCGTCGAGGCGGCTTTGATTTAATCGTAGGTGTCGCAACTCATTGTTTCGATCTGGCAGGAGTAGTTCTGCAGCATTACTCGGGGTACTAGCCCGGCTATCAGCAGCAAGTTCAGCCAGTGACACGTCGACCTCGTGACCAATCGCCACGAGTGTTGGCACCCGGCTGCCCGCAACCGCACGCACAACCCTTTCATCGCTCCACGCGGCGAGGTCTTCGGCACTCCCGCCCCCCCGAATCATAACGACTACATCAACCGGCTGTTCCGACTCATTGATAGACCTAAGTACAGCGGTAATCTCGCCAGGGGCCTTATCGCCTTGCACCAAAACATTGTGAAGGTCCACCTTTAGCGCAGGCCAACGGGCTGCTTTAATCTTCATAAAGTCAGCATACGCCGCCGAGTCTCCTGCCGTGACGAGAGCAATTCTCTGAGGTGGAAATGGTAGCGACCGCTTCCTAGTCGTGTCAAACAAACCCTCATTCTTGAGCTTGAGCGCGAGCAGCTCCGCCGCCTTTCTCAAGTTTCCTTCTCCAACCGGTATGATCGACTGGACTTGAAAACTAAAGTTATACAGTGGGTGTAGACGAGGCGAACCTGCAACGCGCACCACCATGCCATCTTCAAGTGGTCCTGGTAAGGCGTAAACTGTCGCAAAACACTTCAGGCTGGCTGACTCATCTTTTAGATCGAAATACACCCACTTGTTTTTGCTAATCCGAAGATTGGTAATCTCTCCCTGGATTTCAACATACGGATAACTGAACTCTAGGGTTTGGTTTAGGGCCCGAATAAAATCACTTACAAAAAATGCGGGGGGAATACTTGCGTCCATGCTCTAGAGTATATCGCGCTCTGAGCTAGGGGGCTAATGCGCTTTTGCGCTCTCTCGGGCGGGTTTGGACTGGCGCAAATTGCGATGATAAAAATAGTATCCGAGCGGTATCTGTAGCAACGTGTTGATCACCCGATACATTACCGTAACAGGTAGACTGAGCCGCGAGGGCACTCCAGTCGCAGAAAGCGTCACCGTCATGAGACCTTCATAGACACCGACACCTCCGGGCAAAACACTAACCAGCCCAGCAAAGTTAGCGACGCCATACGCCATAATGACCGCTCCAATATTTACCCATTCACCAAACGCAATGTAAACGATATATATCGTGACAATCTCCCACACATTTGCCATAAATGCCCAAAATATCGGCATTCGCAACGCTCTCCAGTCCCGACTCATCAATTTATAGTTTTCATGCAAGTCCTCAAACACAGTCCGAACCTGGGTGATGTCGAGCGTATCTTTTGCCTTAGGGCGCACCAATCGCACAGTCCGGTTTAGAAACCTTGACAAATACTCAAAAAACCCTGCAATCCGAGTTTTATTGCCGATCACAAAGCCAAAACCAAGTGTAACGATGACGACAGTAGTGATAATGGCCGTCGCCAGCAGCAAAATCAGGCTGTTCATCTTGCCTTGGACGGCGAGGGCAAAGACCGCAAAAACGACCAAAAGCTCAAATGATAAAAATATAAGGACTAATTTTTGGAGATGAACAGCTGCCGCCTTAGCGCCAGTAATCGTATCGTCTTTCATCCGGAGCCCCCAATACGACAGGCCTGTGACCCCTCCGCTCGGAAAGACATGGTTCACAAAATTTAGTTCCAAAGTCGCCCGCATAATCGGCCAGAATGACAGTTTATTCCCTACCAGTCCAAAAAGGTGCTGATAGAGTCGTGTCTGCGCATCGTAATTCAAATACTGCACTGGTATCATGAGCAAAAGCGCCCAGGCATTAACACGGAACAGGTTACGAAATGTCTCGGCAAACTGGTCCCGTATGGCATACACGAGAACACCAAGAGCTACTAATGTCGTGATATTGAGTAGCAGTTTCCAATTTCTGCGGACATACGAACTTTTTGCCATATGCGGGTATTATACCCTACGCTCTTATTTCGGGAGATGGAAGCACGCCCGCCTTCACCCACGCTTCCCGAAGGGCGGCGCCAATATTACTCTGCGGAGCACAGGAGCTGAAACACTCAGCGGCAAATAATGATAGCAGGGGGACGACAAACGGAACGACCCTTTCAGGAGCTTGACCATCGCCTGGCCCAGATCTGTCGATTGGCAGCCCAAAGATATCATCCGCTATCAATTGTGGCGGAGCTCCTCCGTGTTTTAAACGAACATACTGAGTCATTTGACGCATGTGAGCCCACTGCGCAGACGTGATTTTATAGCACTGAACACTCGGTCCTGACAAATCCGCATCCGTCTGCCAAGCCGCAAGCGCAATGACCGCGCCGGCATATGACCTGACGAGTCCCCTCTCGCCGCTTACAAATACTCCGTAGCTGGCAGTACACTGTACGGCCAATCCAAGTTTTGATATCGGCATGGTACCTACATTATTGTTTTCTGCGATACCTAAGGGTGGTTTGTCTGCAAACTCTTGCAGGATCACGTGCCCCCACTCAGTTGTGCTCTCCCATGATTTTGTCCCGTTCATGATGTTTCAATTTGTAGCCCTTCTCCCAGATTCTGTCAATATGCGCTATAGTTGACACTATGATTCAATCCGTTTGTATTCTCGGAAGACAGCCTGAGATCGGGTTAGCAGAGCTCGAAAGCCTCTATGGTCAGGCCTCAGTAGCGAGGCTAAGCGATCATGCCGTTGGTCTTATGCTTGATCCTCATCGGGTTGACTTCATGCGCCTTGGCGGCAGCACCCGCTTTGGCGGCGTTGTCGGTGAGATACCGAGCGCTGACTGGAAACAAGTCGAAAAGGGTCTCGTTGCTTTTGCCAGATCCACCGCATTTGTCATTCCGACCTCTGGCAAATTTCACCTGGGATTATCTGCCTATGGATTCGATATTTCGGCAGCGAAGCTCAACGCGCTCGGCCTGACGATAAAAAAAGTTGTGCGGGCCCGTCACGATGGTTCGGTTCGCTTGGCGCCGAACAACGAGACAGAGCTGAGCACCGCACAAGTTATACACAATAACCTGGTTGGCCCGAATGGCGCCGAGTTACTCATAATTGCGGGGGCCAACAAGACCTACCTCGCCAAAACTATTAACGTGCAGGATATAGAGAGTTACACTCTTCGTGACCGCGGCAGACCAAAACGTGATGCCCGCATCGGCATGTTGCCGCCCAAATTGGCACAGATCATCATAAATCTGGCGGCCGGGACAGCCGAACCTCATGCCTATGTTCAGGACAATACGGCACTCAGTCGGCCTCAAGTACTCGATCCGTTTTGCGGAACCGGCGTCATCCTCCAAGAGGCTTTACTCACAGGTTTCCGATGCTCCGGAACAGACCTTGAGCCTCGTATGGTTGCATACTCCCGCGAGAACATCGACTGGCTGCTCAAAACCTGCCATCTACCTGCTCCTCCGCCAGAAATCGCTGTTGGCGACGCAACCTCCTACTCCTGGCAGCAAACAATCGATTTTGTCGCCTGCGAGACCTACCTTGGCCGCCCATTCACCTCGCCTCCCTCCAGAGAGATACTCGAAAAAACCGTTCGTGAAGTCGATACTATCATCAGAAAGTTTCTGCGCAACATCCACCCCCAATTATCTTCTGGCACCCGGCTTTGTGTGGCGGTCCCGGCATGGAGTCTTGACGGCCAGTACCAACGATCTGCCGACAAGTTTCGACACCTTCCGACACTCGATCAGCTCACAGACCTTGGGTACAATCAAGTTCAATACGTTCATGCCCCTCAAAACCTCATCTATCATAGAGATGGCCAGGTCGTCGGTCGGGAATTGGTGACTTTGGTCCGCAACTAATGTAAACTAGGACTTTATGCGACAAATAACAGAGGTAAGGAAACTTGTCAGACCAGCCGACCTAGTCGTTGCTCTCTACATATTCGGCATTATGGCCGCGGAGCTCATGGGCGCAAAAACATTTGTCATTACTGAGCTCGGCGATTATACCCTCCGCGCGAGTGTTGCGATATTTCTCATGCCGCTGCTCTTTACATTGACAGATGTCGTCACTGAAGTCAGAGGGCGAGAACGGGCACGCAGCA
>JAGOTO010000028.1 GCA_018061705.1 Candidatus Saccharimonadota bacterium
CCTCATACCAGCCGGTGCCGATGTAGTATTTCATGGTGGCGTAACAGATGAAGAATACGCCAATTTGCTGGCAAATGATGCGGTGATGGTGAGCGCGTCAAAAGCCGAAGGGTTTGGGCTACCGCTCGCCGAAGCGCTTATCTTAGGCGTTCCAGCGGTCGTCAGCGACAGGCCATTTTACCGCGAGATTGCCGGCGACGGCGGGGCAGTCTACGTCGACCCAGCAAGCCCAGAATCTGTTGCAACTGGCATAAAATCCCTCGATAGTCTAGCAGCACGCAAAAAAGTCGCGGCTGCTGGCCGCGAACATGTCCAAAAGTTTAGTTGGGAAGAATCCGCGAGAGTTCTGCTAAAAGCTTGCAAAAAACTATGCTAGCTTGGCAATCGTTAGGCGGCCAAATGTGCACGATATGCGCGTGTAAACACTTTTCTGGCCTCTGTAGGCTGTTGCTCAAACCCAACGTGAGGCATTGCAGCATCGAGTACTGCTACATTGTGCGTATCGCCAACCGCATCTCGCCACGTCTTCAAGGCCGTAGTTGTATCAACAATATTTTCTCCGGTTGAACGAGCATACACCATGTGCGTCAGATACTTTAGACTATCCGGTTTAGGCGTAGGGTAATCGTACAACGCATCTGCTTGGTCGAGAATAAATGAATTTGGCGTCGTACGTGCAGCTGCAAATGAAGCTTCGATATCAGAGTAAACAACTGTCGGGTCAATCTCGCTAGGTGCAGGCGTATCACCAACCATTACGCGCGCAATCGACGGCAATTGATTCGTAATACTACCACCGTTGTACTCACTTAGAATCCCCATCAATGCGGCCTTGCCGAATCGAATATCACGCCCGTCAGCAGGCGTGTCGAACAACGTCAGATAATTTGCTGTTTCTTCGTCAAACACACCTCGATCATGCAGCCTGTGCGATACATCCACGCCAACATTTCCGCCCAGCGACAAGCCATTTATCACTATGCCGTTGTACCGGCCTTGCTCATACGTTCTTTCAACCTCATCGGCCACCAGTCGAACTACGGTGTCAAAATCATATTTTTCACCAGATGGATCAACCAATACCACATCGCCATATTCCCGTAACACCGGCATAACAGGACGCGTCTGTCGTCGTATGTCGCCATTCAATCCAGGTATGCACACACTCAGTAACGCCGAATCGTTAGATGATGTAACAGCTGTAAAATTAGTTTTGCCGTCCAAAAAGTTACGTGAAGTAGCATCGATTGTCGCCACAGCAACACCTGCAGCTACTATGCCCAAAAAAGCACGCCGACCAAGGCGAGTCGATGATCTCTCAGCATCAGCAGCTCGAGGGACAAACTCCACAATCATAAGTTTATTATAGCATAAGTTTTATTTTTTTACAAGTTTTACATATACCGTTCCGTAGTACACTGGAAATAACCTACTCTAAACATGCTAAGACCCCGGTATTTCACCGGGGTCAGTCGCACCTTACTGGAAAATCCTTTTCAATGCTTCTACAAATACGCCACGCTGCTGCAAAAATCCGCAGTGCACCGCATTCACCTCGACAGACCAAAGCCCCTTAATGAACATGCCGTGCCACAAACATGCCCCCGGCTGAGTAACAGTGACATTACCCGGATGCGTACATTCCACATACCAAGTCTCAACACCGCTCAGTGACTTACATGCCCCGACATAGGAGCCATCTTTACCTACGGTGATCATCCACCGCAGCCAGGCCCACCACTGGGCACCCGTGTAGCCAGACAAACCGGCAGTTGCTTTTTCTTGTACAAAAGCAACCCACTCGTGAAAACCTTCCCCACGAAAACCAAGGAGGAAGGCATCAAAGTCGCTCGGCTCTGTGATTTCGCTGGTCTTAGGCGGCACGGTCATCCGAGCAACAATCCAGTCGCCCAGTGCCGTCGACATAAGTGCTCCGACTGGCCGACTCGCAAGAATCGGTACTGCCCACATGGGTAGCTCGTTCATTGTTTCGGGACCGGTCGGGGCGTCGATCAACACAGCCTTCCTTAGCCAGGTCGGCGCCTGACCAGGGTTACGCGTGCGCCACTCCTGGACGATGAAGGGAATCTGCATTCCTCCCATCGACGCACCAACAAGGTTGACTTCTTCCTTGTTAGCGATTGCCTGTTCGATGAATTCCATAACAGCGTTAATGAATGCATCGTGGTCGTAGGGCGAGCCATTGCTCACCATGCCCATCACCAGGCCCGGGAGGAATGACACTAGCGGGTTGAATTGTTCATCACCCCGCTGCAAGATTCCAGGTAAACAAAGCGTGCGCACCTTTTCATTTTTCCGGTACAGACTGCTGTTGGCTCGCGCTGGCAACAGAACAACTGTAAAAGCGCACGTAGGCGCCATACAGACCACCTCCAATGTGTAGGTTCAAAGACTTTCTACGTCTTTTCGTAGCAAGGTGCTACATATATCGTATTATGGCATAATACGTGTTATTTCGCAAGTATCGAAGCCGTCAACGTTGCCACTGGCAGCGACATTGCTTCCTTCGAGATTTCGGCACTAGTATCTATCACAAACATTGGCCGTGGAGTACCCGCAGGAATATCGTGGGGGACGTCGGGTAGGTGTAGGGTAGGCGCATCAGCAGGCGGCACCATGCGTTCGACCTCTCGGTTGCGATCACGTTCATTTCGTTCATAAATTTGCTGCACCAACTGATCAACTTGCTGCATCTGCTCGGCACCTAGCTCATCATACGGCGTAGCGGCGTAGCCAAGAGTACGACGCGCCCCAACACGCGCATCACAAATAAAATACAAGCCCATGCGATAGTCGCATAGGCCATCAGCGTGCATTTCGCTCGCGATTCCTTCAAGGCAACGGCCGTCCACCAGAACTACCTCGTAGCCCTCGGTGCGCGCATCCCATAGCCACTTTTTCGTTAGATCGGCCACAAAATCTTGGCTCGCCGGCCTGGCGCCTACTTTGGCGCTCTTTTCACCAACCTCGCTCGTGTACAAAAGCGCGTCTCGCTCGTCCTTATCCATATGGTAGACATCTTTTACAAATTGTACGCAATCAGTGACGTTTTGCTGGTCCTGCAAAAACGTGTCTAATTCGGCAGGGATATTCATATCCACTCCAGCTCGACCCGCCGCAACCACCAACACACGAAATGTTTGACCGCGATCGATAAGCATCACCTTGTAGCCACATTCATCACGCAAATAATCTTTCGTGGCCTGAACAATAGTACCTTTGCCGCTACGAGCCTCGCCGTCAAATGTAACGAGTTTCGGAATTGCTGATTGTTTCATCTTCGCCTACTATACAACACCCTTTACCTGTAGTAAAACATTCTGTGGTCAATTTGCTACAATAGAGAAGCTATGGCAAAAAAACCAGCTAGAAAACCTGCTCCTGGCGGGCTCGTAAACAAACGAGCTCGGTTCGACTATGAACTCAGCGACGACATTGTAGCTGGGCTGGCACTTACAGGCCCAGAGGTTCGGGCCGCCCGTGATGGTCACGTACAGCTAAAAGGTGCATTCGTATCTGTAAAAAATGATGAATTGTGGCTGAACAATGCTAGTTTTTCTTTGAAATTAAACGAAAAGGGCAGTAGCAATCGTACTGTCGACACACGTCCTCGTAAAGTCCTGGCAAGTCGTAGACAAATCAACCAATTTGCAGCCAGCCGCTCGTCTGGCATGACTATTGTGCCCACAAAACTCCTTACTACCGGCAAGTTCCTAAAAGTTGTCATTGCCCTTGGAAAAGGTAAAAAACTGCACGATAAACGGCATGCGATAAAAAAACGCGATATCGAGCGCGATAGCCGACACATGTAGAACCCCTGCGCAGTTATCTACTTGACTTTTGCACATAACTTGTTATAGTAACTTAGTAATTTGCGAGGTCAGTAGGCTTTGCAAAGAACTTTGACAAGCAGGTTGCGCAGAGCGGAAGTGGATATATGAAAAATTTCATGTAGCTACTCCCGCTCTGCATTCCATAATGCGAGATGTCTTCTGCAAGGAAGAATCGGGATCCGCCAAAACAAGGAGCAGCAATGCCAAGAAAGAAGCGAACCAACCATCTCGAAACCGGCCATCTCTTGGTCAGCGGCAGCTGCGAGCTGATCGTCGACGACCTTGCTCGACGTCTGAGCCTGCGCGTGAAACACCCAATCAAAATGCTGCGCGAGCTACAGAGAAGCACTGAAGACAACTTCAAGCTCTTGATTAAAGAAATGAACAAGTCTTCAAAAAAACAAGCCGGTCAGGGGGAAATCGTCCTTGTCTCTGCAAGCCATTCATTCGCGTTCGGCGGCACGACTCTCGAGATGAATCTTCAGGTCGAAAACGCCACCGAATCGTCGCAAGCGATAGCAGCGATGATGATTCACGTCATTATCTACGAAATGTCGAGGTTCCTCGTCAATCTGTTGGATGACGTCTTAGGTGACAAACGCCAGGCTGCATGCAATGCTCTCTCTGAGGTGTATGGCAACGACCTGGCAAGCGGCCTGTTCTTCAGCGACGTACCGCTCGACATTATCGAGGGACTGGCATCTGGAAAGGTCGCCGTCCTCCGACTGAGCGACATCCTGTAACTCATCAGCCTCAGCAGAGTTCTCAGTAGCACATGGAGTGAGGCAGGTGGGTCAATGCCCCCTCCTAGGATGCAACCTGCTTGTCTCACTACCACGAGCATTAGCACGAGACCTTTGTCTCGTTTTTTAGTAGCTATTCTTCAGTATCATCTGTACTATGCCCCTTGACTTTTTGAGCCAAATGCACTATAGTGAAAGTAGGTGGTGGTAGCACCACTAGGCCGAGAAGGACATACAGTGTTCCCTCGGGCTACCGAAACAGCTATGCCGTAGGTCGACACGCGCCATTAAACGCATCGAGATAAGCATTCGCACGTATGGGCGAACGTTTGTACCGATACGTTTTATGGCGTTTTTCTTGTAGCGATATAGTGCTAAAGAACGACCATTCTCGTATCGGAACGCAAAATAGAATCTGTCACAGGATATTGACAGTTCAGCAATAATTTGCCATAATTATATCCGTTCATGCTGGTTGATTACCCCTAAAGGGCAGTCCCGGCACGCACATTGACAAGCTAGGAATGTGTCCCGGACTAGAAACCGTTCGAATTTATCGAGCGTTTTCTAGTCCGGGAAAAAGTGTACCGGCAAATCTAAGGAGAAAAAATGCCCGATTGGGTGCCTTCAATGCTGATCCCAGTGATCGGTGTACTCACAGTGGTTCTAGTAGCCATTTTTTGCTCGTGGCGATCATCAAGACGATGTGGAAGGTCGCTGAGCCGAACGAGGCTTTGATCATCTCTGGTCGAAAGACTAAGGATGGCCCTCGTTCGCAGGATGGCTCGGTCGAAGGCGCTACGGAAAGCATGAAGTTCCGTATCGTCACCGGGACGGGGGTGTTCGTAATCCCCGGACTACAGACAGTCCGCAAGCTCAAGCTCAACCTGGTGGAAACACCTCTCATCATCGACTGCGTCACGAAGCAGGGAATCAAAGTCGACATCAAAGCGTCGGTCATCTTCAAGATTGGCGACACCAACGTGATGATCGCCAACGCCGCCCGGCGCTTTCTCGACCAGCAGGAGATGATGGAGAGCCAGGTGCACAGCATCTTTAGCGGTCACCTGCGAGCAATCGTGGGCAATATGACCGTCGAGCAGCTGTTGAGCGACCGCGAGGAGCTCAGAGCGCAGGTCAGGGATGCCTCTGGTACAGAGATGGCCAACCTGGGTCTGAAGATCGACTCGATGCAGATCCTGGAGATCGGTGACCCGAGTGGCTATATCGCCAACATCGCGGCCCCCAACATCGCACAGGTTGAGTCGACCGCCCGTATCGCACGTGCACAGCGTGACCAGGAGGCCACCGAGAAAGAGCAGAAGGCCAGCATCGCCGTCGCCGAGGCTCAGACTGCCGCTGCCAAGCGAAGGTCCGAACTGAAGGCTGAAGCCGACACCGCCCAGCGCAAGGCCGACCAGGCCGGAC